>CAKZLH010000041.1 GCA_937125285.1 uncultured Balneolaceae bacterium
GGGTCCAAAGCAATTTGCCCCGAACAATAGACCAAACCACCATGTACTACGGCTTGACTATACGGCCCGATAGCCGCTGGGGCATGAGGGGTAGACACAATTACTTTTGAACTCGGATTAGAAGGCAAAGATGACATTATTTTAAGGCTATGTTAGGATGTTGAAATAAACGTTAATACTAAGCTAACAAGATTGTCTTGGGCTTTGTATTGCACAAGGTACATTATATGGTTACTTTATAAAACACTAATTAATCCAATTTTTACAACAAGTTTTATTACCATGAAAACCCTCGTTTCACGTCTCTTCTTCTTGACCGTAGCGGTGTACATATTTGCTAGCTGTACCGGCGACCCGCTCGTTAAGCCCATTAAAGATGGTATCGACGCACAAAATTATGACGCTGCTATAGTAGCGGCTGATTCGGCATTATTGGCCGACCCTTCCAATGGAATGGCCCTCTACTATCGAGGATATGCCCTGAATATGAAAGCAGGCGCCACGGATGATATCGCAGCTCGAGAGTCTATGTACGCCGAAATGCACGACAACCTGGTGAGTGCTCGAACTTCCTTCGCCGCTATGGAAAAAGCTCCTGCCGAAGCAGAGCAAATCACCAATATTATCCTAAATGCTTGGGGTCGTGAGCACAACAAAGCCATCGAATTTGCCCTAGACGATAGTGTGATGGCTACGGTAGAAAATCCACTTGATTATTCGATTCAACACTTGGTTAACGCGACTACCGCAAATCCAGATTCCACCCTTTCTTATGATGTACTTGCGCAAGTGTACTACATGAATAACGATTACGAAGGGGCCGCTTCTGCCATGAGCCGAGTAATCGAGCTTAAAAATCCAGGCGAAGCTTCTGAGTATGACCGCCTCGCTTCGTACAATTTCCTAATGGGTAAGCCAGATGTAGCGGTTGAAGCATTAGAGGAAGGCCTCGCTCTATATCCAGATTCTACTTCGCTCATCCAGAAAATGGCCGACGGACTTTTCCAAACCGGTAATACCGACCGTGCTCTTGAACTAGTAGAAGGTCTGGTTGAAAACGATCCTACCAATGCTCAGTACCGGTTGGTCATTGGTACTCAGATTTACCAACGTGTTATGATTCTTTCCGACTCAGTAAGTGCCAATAGTGACATGATCTATGAGCTTCGTAACGAAGACGAAGAACGTGTGGCAGAACTCAATGCCGAAAACGCTGTACTCCGGGAAGAAATTGAAATGCTTACCAAACGAGCGGAAGATGCTCTTCTTGCGGCAGCAGAAATTCAACCCGAAAATCCTATGATTTTCAACACCCTTGGTGTTGTTTATCAGAACAAAGCAGCGGCTCTTTTCGAACTACGTAACAACACCGTAGATAATGATGAGGCCATGGAATTCGATGAAATGGCGAAAGCTGAAGCCACACGTGCCATGGAAAATTATGAAAAAGCTGCGGAGTTAGACCCTGAAAACACCAGCTATTGGGAGTCATTATTCCGTATCTATACCTCACTCGGTATGCTTGAAGAAGCCGAAGCAGCGATGGAAAAAGCTGGAATGTAACCCGTAGAAGCAAACGCTTCTATCCGAACACACTGTATCATATGCCAATTTTGCGCACTACCCGATGGGCAGCATTTGTTGCCCTCGGGTTTTTTTTAGGATGTTCCAATACCCTTAAAACCGTTGATGGCCTCATGGAAGAGCAATCCTACTATGAGGCACTTAATGAGCTTGAAGACGCCTTAGGTAAACGACCTGAAAACGCCGAGCTATGGTATTATCAAGGCTGGATTCACTTGCTTTACTCAGAAGCCGACGAACCTATACAACGCACCTATCACTACGAAACTGCTCAGTTTTCCTTTTCAGAAGCCCTTCGACTCGGCGCTGATTCGGCTCGCACCGCAGAAATGGAATCTCTCTTGCAACGCTACTGGGCGCAGGAACACAACGCAGGTATTCGGGCACTCGAAAGTGCGGAATACGACGACCGATTATTGGTAGCCTCTTCTCATTTACGCAACGCAGTAGCTTTAAAACCCAATGAGATTTCTTCTTACATCGCTCTTTCAAATGCCTATTACTCGGGCGGAAAAATGAAATTAGCGGTGCGCACACTCCGCGATGCCGAAAAAAACTTGGATGCTCCAAACAGCATTATTTACGAAAAACTAGGCTTCTTAGCGCTCGAACAAGGCGAAACCGAAGAGTCGGTACGTTTGTACGAACAATCCTTAGCCATTCAAGACAACAAAAATGCTGCTTTTGGCCTGGTCAATGCCCTCATTTCGAATGGAGATTCCTACGGGGCCGTTCAGTTGCTCTCTACCTTACTTGAACGCTACCCCAACGATACCGAAATCAACCATGTATATGGGGTGCAGCTGAACATCGTGCTAGATCGATATCTAACACAGCTTCATGACGCTTATGAGCAGGATAATTCCGACGAAGTGGATCGACTTCGCTCCGAAATTACTATGATGATGGATGGTGCCGAGAGTCAACTCACCGAAGCCTATCAAAACGATATTTCCAATACGGCCTTTGTGGAAAGCTTGGCCATCTTTTACAACAATCTTACCTCGAAATATCTCGAAATGCTGGAAGTCGCCTACACCGAGCACGTGAATCCCATGAGCGACTCAGCGGCCGAATATTTAGACAAAGCCATTACCTATTATCAGCGCATGCGTCAATTGCGCCCCAACGATCCCGAAGTTCGCAAAAAAGTGGAAACCCTAGGCGAACTTCGCATCGTACTGTTTACCTATTAGTGTTCACCCTTTAGCGCGGGAGCTCCATGAAGTTCAACACCAAAGCCATTCATGCTGGCCAACACCCTGAAGCCACTTCTGGTGCAGTGATGCCCCCCATTTTTCAAACCTCTACCTACGCCCAATCCGCTCCTAACCAGCATCTAGGATACGATTACGCTCGCGTTGGTAATCCCACTCGAACAGCCCTTGAACAGCTTATTGCCGGCCTTGAAGGCGCCGAACAATGCGCCTGTTTTGCTTCTGGGGTAGCCGCCATGGATGCCATTCTAAAATACCTGCGCCCCGGCGATCACCTCATTGCCAGCAACGACATTTACGGGGGATCTTACCGCCTATTCACCCAGGTCTTCGCCCCCTACGGCATCGAGTGTTCCTTCGTGGATATGACCGATCTTTCTCTGGTTGAAGCCGCCCTAAAGCCTTCCACAAAAATGATCTGGATTGAAACCCCCACCAATCCGCTCTTGCGTATTGTCGACATTTCGGCACTAGCGGATATGGCGCGGCAGTCCGGTGCTCTTTCGGTGGTAGACAATACCTTTGCATCTCCCTATCTGCAACGCCCGCTCGAATTGGGCGCCGACGTGGTAATGCACTCGGCCACCAAATACCTAGCCGGCCACTCCGATGTGATTCACGGCGCCGTTGCCAGTTCGCATTCCGAGTTTATGGAAAAACTGCGTTTTCAAGTAAAAACCACCGGCGCCATACCCGGCCCCATGGACTGCTACCTTACCCTGCGAGGCATCAAAACTCTCTCTGTTCGGGTTGAACGCGCCGTTTCCAACGCAAAAACCATCGCTCAATTTTTAGATGAACACGCCAAGGTGTCACAAGTTCACTACCCTGGTCTAGCCCATCATCCTGGTCATGAACTTGCAAAACGACAAATGGACGATTTTGGAGCGATGATTTCCTTTACTCTTTCCGATGACACCCAAGAAGCCGCTTCGGCTTTCATGAGTCGCACCCGCTACTTTACACTTGCCGAAAGTTTGGGAGGGGTTGAGTCGTTAATTTCGCACCCTGCTTCCATGACCCACGGATCCATACCTAAAGACGTTAGAGAAGCCTCCGGCTTAAAAGATTCGCTCATACGACTATCCGTAGGCATCGAAGATGTAGAGGATTTGATAGCTGATTTAGACGCCGCTTTTGCCTAATATATAAAG
>CAKZLH010000042.1 GCA_937125285.1 uncultured Balneolaceae bacterium
CCCAAACCAAATAGTTGCTCTCCCTTAATCACAGGCTCGAAAGGATTGGTAAGCCAATTATCAGTTGCCCTCACCGTGTCGTGATGAGAATTAAGCAGTAAGGTTGGTAAGTCGTCATTCCATTCTTTTGACCGAGCAATCACATTGTTTTGGATACGCTCGACTTCAAATCCTCTTTGGTTTAAATCGGATGCTAAGAGCGCCGCCGTCTGATCTTCTTCCCCACTATATGACGGAGTAGAAATCAGTTTTTTTAGTAATTCTAAGGCCTCCTCGGCATGTTTTTCGATGGTTTGTTGTTGAGTATGAGTGAGTGTTTTCATGGCTATTTGGTTAGTGCTTGCTCAAAAGAGTTCCGGATGAGTGAGACGGAACCCCTTCGGGCGATAAAATTCGTACGTGTTTTACACCTGCTTCTAACGCCATAAAGCCTAAATCTAATTTGGGAATCATTCCCCCCGTAATGTGGCCTTGTTCTTGTATTGTTTTATATCGGGTTGAATTAAGTTGCTTCACCACTTCCCCCTCTACCATAACCCCTTCTAAATCAAAACATAAATCTAAATGTATTTCGTAATCGACCTCTGAATCTTCTTTGCCAGCACCACCTTTGCCTGCATCTTCTTCACCTGCTTCATCGCCTATGCCTGCTAGACTACTTGCTACATGAGCGGCTATACTATCGGCATTGGTATTCAAAAGCTGCCCTTGTCCATTGGATGTGAGAGGAGCTATTACGGGTATAATATTTCTAGCCAACAGAGAACGTAGTTCATCCGTGTTCACCGAAACAATATCTCCTACTAAACCAAAGTCGATAGGTTCTGGTAGCCGTTGTACCGAACGAATAAGTCCTAAATCGGCTCCTGTTAAACCCAATGCCTTGGTGGACCTAGCTTCTAAATGGGCTACTATTTTTTTATTAATCAGACCTCCATACACCATTGTAGCAATCTCTAGCATCGCTTCATTGGTCACGCGACGACCTTCGACCATGGTAGTTTCCACTCCTAATCTTTGCGCCATCTCCGAAGCCTTAACCCCTCCACCATGTACTAAAATAATTGACCGAGTAGTTTGACGGGCAACCCAATCCAACAACTTCGATAGCTGCTCATCATGTTCCGCAACTTTACCACCAATTTTTACGATATGAATGGGCTTAACCACTTATAACTCCTCCAAAAGTAAAGATAATACCGTTTGCATAGACACCACACGGTTGGCCGCTTGCTGAATCACAACACTTCGATCACTGTCCAATACGCCATCGGCTACAATCACATTTCGACGAACCGGTAAGCAGTGCATAAAATAGGCCTGATGGGTTCGAGCCATTTTGGCTTCGGTAATCATCCACTGCTCATCGGTATTCAATATCTGACCATAGCTTGAATAACTGGACCAATTTTTTGCATAGATAAAATCAGCTCCTTCAAACGCTTGGTTTTGGTCCGTTTCAACCCGAGCAGATCCAACAAATTCAGGGGCTAACTCATAACCCTCTGGATGGGTAATTACTAAATCAACCTCCGCCAGATTCATCCATTGTGCAAAGGAATTGGCCACAGCATGTGGCAATGCTCGAGGATGGGGTGCCCAGCTGAGCACTACTTTTGGTCGGGCCTTTGTTTTAAGCTCTTCAATGGTAATGAGATCGGCAAAGGCCTGTAACGGATGCCCCGTAGAAGACTCCATATTTATAATAGGGACTCCAGCGTAATTCATAAATGCCCTTAAAACCGGCTCAGAATAATCATGAGCTTGGTCTTTTAATCCAGCAAATGCTCGTATCGCGATAAAATCAAAATAAGCACCCATAACGGCTGCGGCTTCTTTTATATGTTCAGCAGTGTCTCCATTCATAATGGTACCGTCAGAAAACTCTAGTTTCCAACTCTCCGCTCCCACATCCAGAACCACAGCATCCATGCCTAGATTTTGTGCTGCTCGCTGCGAACTAAGTCTGGTTCGAAGACTGGGATTAAAAAACAATAGTCCAATACTTTTGTGTTGCCCTTTCATATACCCCTCACGGGGATTCTGTTTAATGCGTTTGGCATGCTCCAGAGC
>CAKZLH010000043.1 GCA_937125285.1 uncultured Balneolaceae bacterium
ATTCAGGTTGGTGATGTAGCATTAATAGATAAAATAAACATCCTATGGGCTAGTTTAGAGACTATGCATGCTTGTGCACTTCAGCTTGAAGCTAAACCAGATTATTTATTGATTGATGGAAATCGGTTTGTGACAACTTTACTACCTCATCGTTGTATTGTGAAGGGAGATGATAAAAGTTTGAGTGTTGCTGCCGCATCGATTTTGGCAAAAGTTTATAGAGATCAAATGATGAATGAACTACATGCTTGCTATCCTGAATTTGGATGGTCTAATAATGTGGGCTACCCAACCAAAGAACATAAAGATGCTTTGCTAAATTTTGGTTATACCGAGCACCATAGGAAGTCTTTTAACTTATCCACGGATAAGCCATACAGTCAATAGTATGATTCTTAAATAAGGTCTTTTTCTAACTGTAGATGCTAAACTCTCGCTTATATAGATCCATATTAAGGCATATTGCAAGCATAAGAGTATTGGCTATAAATGCTGAACCACCATAGCTTATAAAGGGTAAAGGTATACCTATAACAGGTAGTAACGCAGTAGCGCTACCTACATTTATAAAAAAATGCATAAAGTAGACAGATGCAACACTTAAGGTTACTAGTTGAGCAAAAGGGTGTTTATGATTTACCGATAAATGCAGTAGTCGCAGCAAAAAAATCATAAAAACTATGATTAGTATGGAGGCTCCTAAAAAACCAAACTCTTCCCCTACAACACAAAAGATGAAGTCGGTCCACTGTTCCGGTAAAAAGCGAAGTTGAGTTTGAGTTCCTTCTAGAAACCCTTTTCCAAACCATCCTCCAGAGCCAATGGCTGTTTTCGCTTGAATTACATTCCAACCCGCACCGGTGGGATCATAAGAGGGGTTGGTGAAGGCAATAATACGAGCTACTTGATGGGGTTGAAGCACATTGGTTAATGCAAATTGTACAGCAGCAACGGTGGCTGTTCCCATAATTAACGATACCAAGCTTAGCCATTTGGACTTTTGTAAGAAAAAAACGGCTATGGTTAGTAGCACTAGAGCGATAGCTCCATACAACCAATCAAATACAGAGAGATATAGTATAATTGCAGGGCTTATCATCAATAATGCGACTCCGTATGGTAAGCCAGACCAGAATAAAATAACCGGAATCAAAGCGATAAAAATAATAGCTGTTCCAAAGTCATTTTGGGCAATAACTAAAGCTGTGGGAACTAAAATTATGATAAAACTAACAAGAGCATAGCGTATTTTTTCGGCTGATAAATTTCTTCGTGATGTCAAATAATTAGCCGCGGCTAAAATCGTGGTTATCTTCATGAACTCACTACTTTGTAAGCCAAAACCACCAAATCTAAGCCAACTTTTTGCACCATTTATTTCTTGACCAAAAAACAACGTATAGATCATCAGAAGTAGAGATAGCCCATAAGCTAAATAGGAAAAATTTTTGAAAATACTTGGGTTTATAAACTGAAGTGAAAACAATAGGCCTGTAGATAAACCAACAAACAGTAGTTGTTTCCAAAAATTATTTTGAATTACGGAAGGTAAAAACTCTGATACAGGACCTTGGGTAGCGCTGTATATGGCGATTAAACCGATCATGCTAAGACCAAACCAGAGGAAAACTGTAAACCAATCAAGTTCTTTCTTTAATGATACCATTGTTATTCTGTTGTTTGGCCAGAGTCATCTTCTCTGGGTTCCCAAGTCTTAACATAATTATATACATAGTTACTATAAGACCCCGTCAGTTGGTATTCAATGAGTAACCTAGCAATTGGGGCAGCTGATATTGATGCAAAGCCTGCATTTTCAAGAAATACAGTAACCACTATTTCTGGAGATTCAAATGGGGCAAAAGAGGTAAACCATCCATGTGAATATCCATGAGGGTTTTGTGCAGTTCCTGTTTTACCACCGATATCAATCGCATCATTTTTTACATAGAAGCGACCACTGCCTTCTTGAACGACGCCTTTCATCCCTTCCTTTACAATTTCTATATGCCTGGGATTTACCCATTCAATCTTTTTTGCCGGCTGTTTGGGAGGGATGGCCGTGCTATAATTGGTTTCAATCCGTTCCACTAGGTAAGGGTAGACCCGGTAACCATCATTGGCGATAGCGCTGGTCATCGTTGCAACCTGTAGCGGTGAGACCGATATGATACCTTGGCCAATTCCCAAGTTTATTAAATCTCCTAAACCCCAACGGGATTTACCGAACCATCGATCTAAAAAAGCGCTATCTGGCACAATACCTGTTGTCGCACTAGGTAAATCTATTTCCAAATCGCTCCCTAACCCGAAATCTTTAACCCGTTCACTCCACTTGTTTAAACGCCCACTGGTTGCTATGTCATCCATTAACTTATAAAAATAAGTGTTGGAGGAGTAGGTTATGGCTTTTACTAGATCATAATCGCCTTTAGGCGCAATATCTCTATAAAGTCTACCTCTCTGATATCCACCTGTATTCTTAATGATAGTTTCAGGTGTAACGAGTCCTTCTTCTAAACCAATTATTCCCATTAACGGTTTGAAAGTAGAACCTGGTGGCTGTCTACTTGAAATAGCCCTATTAAATAAAGGTCTGGTCGAATCACTATTGATGTCAGCCCAATAGGATTGATCCAATCGACCTGCGAGTCGATCTACCTCATAGTTGGGGGAACTAGCCATGGTTAAAATAGCTCCCGTATTTGGATTCATTACAATAATGGCACCTGTTTTGTTTACTAATAAATCTTCAGCAAATGCCTGTAAATCAGAATCTATCGTAGATATTAAATTAGCCCCCTCAATGGCATTTCTACGCTCGCTTGAGAGGTCAAACGAACCAAGTGTTTGGCCATATGCATTTACCCGTTTGAACTCTACTCCAGATTCACCCCTTAAGTCTTCTTGATAGATGAGTTCAAGTCCACTCTTTCCAATTTTGTCACCCAAATGGATATTTTTATTGGAGTTAAAATCTTCCCGATCGGCCTCTCGTAAATACCCAAGTACATGGGAAGCATTAACCTTCTGGGTATAATTTCTTTTACTCTCCAGTTGATGACCAATACCAGGTAGTCTCCAAAGGTTTTGTTGAATAACTGCAAAATGTTCAAAATCAATGTCTGAAATCAGAGGTGAGCTTCTGTACCATGAATAACTACGTGCTTTTGCTACTTGATCCCGAATGATAGCAACATCAATCTCTAACAAATTAGCTATGAGTGAATTATTGGAAGAATCGTAATTCGCAGGATTAATGGTTAAGGTGAAAATGGGGACATTATCTACCAGTAACTCACCTTTTTTATCATAGATTAATCCACGGGGAGGCGATATATATTCTTGTCGAATCGAATTACGCTCTCCTTGAAGGGAATACTGTTCATATTCGATAACCTGTAGGAAAAAAACTCTACCAAGAACTACCAGACATAATAAACCAAAGAGTACTTGCATCACTCTTATAGAAATACGAGTTCTTTGATTGTTGTGTAGTTCACTCATAGCTATTTGTAATATATCAAATAGGTTACTAAAGATATGAAAGCGGTATACATTCCACTTAATAGAATTAGTGTAAATGGCCACCATCCGGTTGCATAATCGCCTGTTATACTCGCAAATAGATAGAAGGTCAAATTATGAATAAATGCAATGAATAAGCTATATCCAAAGAATTGCCCAATGAATATTTTTGTCTCAAATTTCTGAATCAGATAATTGTGAAAAAACAGAACCAAAACAGATTTGGAGAGAAGATACATTCCCCATGTATCTAAGAGTGCATCTTGAATAATTGCTAGAAATGCTACGGTATAAATGGTAGCAATTCGACCTTGCTTGGGTAGTATCCATATTAAATAGATGAGTAAAGGATCAAAAGAGACCCCCCATATACTTAGATGATTGAGAATTGTTTGATCTAAAAACAGGATAAACAATCCAACCACTGAATATTTAACCCATACTAAATTCATTCAAATAGTGCATTAAATTCGGTATTGATTGCTTGTATGGTACTATCAGGTCTAAATAGTATGACATAGGCTTCTGTTACATCAAACAAATTGGAGAAAGGCTGGATTCTTAATTGTTGGGTGTTTGAACCTTCCTGGCTGCGATAGTCTACGACTTTACCAATAGGGATTCCTCTTGGGAATTCATTACCAAATCCAGAGGTCTGAATAACCATTCCTGTGTCGATTTTAACTGTCTTTGGGATAAAATCCATTTGTAAATAACTAGGGTCAGAAGCATCCCAAGTTATTATGCCATTAGCTCTATTAGATTGGATTTGAGCGCTTACTCTAAATAGGGGGTGAGAGTATGGCATTATCTGTGAATATTCAGGGGCAACTAAAAGTATCTTACCAATTAGACCATCGGAGTTGATTAAAGGCATCCCAACACGAATTTCTTCATTTTTACCCTTATCGATGGTAAAGCTATTATTAATGGTATTTAATTGTTTGGCTACAATCTGAGTAACCTCCAGTTTTAAGGAAGTTTTATCTTTTAACTCAAGTAATGAACGAAGTTCCATATTCTCTTTCGATATGGATCGTAATCTACTGAGTTCATCTTGAAGAAGAATATTCTGCTCTTGTAAATAGGAGTTAGTTTGAAGAGCATTTCTGTATAAACGGAAATTTGAAATAGGCTCCTCTAAAATACTTGCTATTGTTACACTGTACAGCCTTAACTGTTGGATACTTTCTTGATTTCTAGTAAATCCCAGTATCAGTGCAAGAAACAAGACAAGAAATGTATGGATGTAATGTGAAATTCCGTCGGTGTCAAACTGTAAGAATCTCATCGAAAAGTAAAAATTAGGAAATTACTGGCCGGTAATATTCTAGATTTTCAAGAATCATCCCAGTTCCTCGTACAACGGCAGTTAAGGGATCTTCTGCAATATGAACAGGTAGGTCAGTGGTTTCCATAATTAACTTGTCCAAATTTTTGAGAAGGGCACCACCACCGGTAAGCATAATACCTCGATCTAATATGTCAGCGGATAATTCGGGAGGTGTTTGTTCTAATGATTTTGTAACTGCTTCAACAATTGTATTGATTGATTCAGCCATCGCTTCTCGAGCATCTTTGGATGTAATGTGTCGGGTTCTAGGAACACCATTTACTAAATCTCTACCTTTGGTTATCATCTCCAATTCTTCATCCAAAGGTGCAGCAGAACCAATTTCGCATTTGATTTTTTCTGCTGTTCGCTCACCAATGAGAAGGTTGTGGTTCCTTCTAAAATAATTGATGATGTCATCATTTAATTCATCTCCACCCAAGCGAACGGATTGTGCATAAACGATACCAGAAAGAGATATCACGGCAATTTCTGTGGTACCTCCACCAATATCTACAATCATATTACCAACAGGTTCGTGGACATCCAGGCCAATACCAATAGCGGCAGCCATCGGTTCATCAACTAAATAGACCTCTTTAGCACCGGCATGTTCTGCACTATCCCTAACAGCTCTTCGTTCTACTTCTGTTATTCCACTTGGGACACAAATAACCATTTGTCGAGTACTAGAAAACCACTTTACTTTCACTTTTTTAATCATGCCTCGAATCATCTGCTCAGCAACTTCAAAATCGGCAATTACGCCATCTCTAAGTGGACGAATAGTGCGAATTTTTTTGTGAGTTCTCTCGTGCATTAATCGAGCCTCATGGCCAGTGGCAACAGGAATGTCTTGTTGGTTTAAAGCAACAATACTAGGTTCGTTCAGTACAATGCCTTCATTGCGCGCGTAGATCAGTGTGTTAGCTGTTCCTAAATCAATGGCTATGTCGGTATATAAAAAATCAAAAAAGCCTTTTTTACCTTGTTTTTTCTTGACTTGGGAAGTGTTTTCGTTGACTAATTCGTTCATTAGAGATGCAAATGGAGTATTGATTCTATAGTAGTAAGAATATGACGCATTTTGCGCAATATTGAAACTTATTTCTCAAAATTTGGCTAAAAATTTAATGCCTAAAATGCCTCTTAGATGTAAAGACCATGGTTAAACCAAGCTCATTTGCTTTCTGAATAACTTCTTGATCTCTAACACTGCCACCAGGTTGAATTACGGCGGTAGCACCTGCATTAGCAGCGGCCTCAACCCCATCGGAAAATGGAAAAAAAGCATCCGATGCAATGGCTGAACCCTCAAGGGATAACTGTTCTTTTTTTGCTTTGAATACGGCTATTTCAGACGAGTCGACCCGACTGGTTTGTCCTGAACCAATCCCTAATGTTTGTTGGTTTTTAGCAAATACGATGGCGTTCGATTTTACATGACGAACAATTCTCCATCCAAAGAGCATATCATTCCATTCTTCGGTACTTGGTTTCCGATTACTTACTACTTCGAAGTCATTCGAATTTATAGGTTCATTGTCCTCATCTTGTTCTAAGAGTCCTCCAAATATGGAACGAAATTGTTTTGAATTTATATGACTGCCTGAATTGATTTTGATTAATCTTCTGTTCTTTTTTTGCGTCAATAGATCCAAAGCTTCTTGGCTAAAATCGGGTGCTAGTACAATTTCAGTGAATATTTCATCAATGCTTTGTGCAGTTTCTAAATCTAATGTTGTATTTACTAAAACGATTCCACCAAAAGGGGACACGGTATCTGTTGAAAAAGCTTTTTTGTAGGCCTCATTGAGGCTTTGGGCAGAGGCTACACCACAGGGAATCGTATGTTTGAAAATTCCACAAGTTGGTTGGTCGTCTATAAAGTCTTGATAAAGACGTAAGGCCGAATCTATATCCAAATAGTTATTGTAACTAAGTGCTTTTCCGTGGAAACATTCTATGTATGTATCCTGATGGCCATAAACCCTTGCGTGTTGATGTGGATTCTCACCATATCTAAGTTCATCTTTTATAGGTAAAGAAATCGAAAATGTCGATGGAGCTTTTGATTCATCTTGGTAGGAATTATCCGTATGGTCTAGTGATTCGAAATAGCTGTTGATTGAATTCTCGTACTCAGACGTATGTTTAAAAGCAGCTTTAGCAAGTTTTAGTCTGGTAGCATAACTGATTGCTCTACTAAGGTCTAATTCATTCTGAAAATCATCATACTGAGATGGGCTACTCAAAATACAAACATGGGCGAAATTTTTAGCAGCGGCACGAACCATGGTTGGACCTCCGATATCGATATATTCCGTGGCCTCTGCAATACTTACGCCCTCTTTAGCTACCGTTTCGGAGAAAGGGTAGAGGTTTACCACTACTAGTTCAATGGCTTGAATGTCTAATTCTTCCAGGGCATCTACATCAGGTTGATGGGAAGTTCTAGCTAAAATACCACCATGAATTTTAGGATGTAAAGTCTTCACGCGTCCATCGAGACACTCTGGGAAATGAGTAACATCACTTACTTCTTTAACAGGGATACCCGCTTCTGAAATTGTTTTAAATGTTCCTCCCGTAGAGAGTAATTCAACTCCAGCCTTTACCAAGGAAGTAGCCAAGGGGATGATATTGGTTTTATCAGAAACTGATAATAAAGCTCGTCTAAGGGTTAGGGATTTTTTTGGTAGATTCGTAAGTGGTTTGAGTGCCATGTAATGAGGAGTGTTTATATACCTTTAGGAGGTTTGAATTGATTGATGTATATAATTCTGTATGGTTTTTGGATACAGAGAATGTTCGATAGCCAACACTTTTGCCGCCAGACTGTGGGGGGTATCTTCGGGATCAACCTCAACGGATTCTTGAGCTAGTATAGGCCCTTCATCATAATTACTACTAACTAGGTGTATCGTACAACCACTCACGGTTTCACCGTGTTCTATTACACTGGTATGTACGTGGATCCCGTAAAATCCTTTGCCCCCATATTTGGGTAATAGGGATGGGTGTATATTTAAAATTCTATGATCATAGTGCTCGATAAGTAGATCGGGAATTTTGTTTAAATAACCCGCACAAATTAGATAATGAGCATCCCAATTCCTGCATTGCACTAAAAGGCTTTCTTCATACTCCTTAGAGTTAGAGAAGTCTTTTTTGTTGATTACTTGGTAGGGAATCCCATTTAGCTTCGCAATTGATATAGCACCTATTTGATCTCGATTAGTTATTAGGCCGGTTATTTTAGCATCCAATCTTCCAGATTGAATGTTATCTATTATTGATTGAAAATTAGAGCCTGATCCAGACGCAAATATCACCAAGTGATTCAAATTGCCATGAGTAAATTAGTGGTTATGCTAATATACTTAATTTTGACTCGATTGGTCTAGTCGAAATACCTGATAGTTATTAAAACTCCAAATAATTTGGTTTATGGTAATCCGGATGGTTGTTGCTAATGGAATTGCGATTAGCATGCCAAGAATACCGGCAGTCTCAGCGCCAATAAGAATAATGAATAGTATGGCTACGGGGTGCATGTCAGCCGATCGTGAGAACAGATATGGTTGAAATATCAGGTTATCAATCATTTGAACAACAAATATGGCAATAACACAGTATAGAACTAAACTAAAGTCACCAGTTTCTACTATAGAGATTATAATAGACAACACATAACCTATGATGGGCCCAAAGTAGGGGATTGTGTTGGCGATTCCTACCGAAATACCCACAGATAGAGAATTCTCAAGTCCTGCAATACTTAGCGTAGTCCAAGATACCAAAGCAACTAAGGTGCTTTGGACTAAAACACTTCTAAAATATAACCCCAAGCGTTTTTCAATGAGATCCAAAATGGTTAGTGTAGTTTCAAAATATTTGTTAGGGATAAGCTGCAAAACATCTCTGCGTATTTTACTTCCGTCTTTCAAAAAGAAAAATGCTGCAAAAGGAACCACCAATACTGCTGAAAAAATATTGGTAAAGATACCTACTGCATCGCTTAGTACTGTTGACAATTTACCTAAGTCAAATAGTTCTTCACTTATTTTTGTGATATTATCACGGAGAAAGCCATCGGGTATAAAGGTATATTCTTGTACTAATCTGGTTTCTATTCTAGCAGCAATTAATTCTATGGTTTCAATGTTCAAGTTGTTGGTTAATTCCAACATTTCCTCTACAAAAATGGGGACTACATTTGTAGAAATAAACACTATAGATATGATGATTAACGATAGAGTTACGGTAACTCCAATGGTTCGGTTAACACCCATCCGTTGTAATCTATTCACGGTAGGATCTAACACGTAACTTAGAATCATAGCCAAGGCTAAAAAAGCCACAAGTGTAATGTAATTGTACATTATCACTATGATTACAGCTACGGCTAGAATAACCAATAGTGTGCGTATAATTCGTTCTAGAGTGATATTTCTCATGTAGATGATAGGTGAATGCTAATGAGTTTCTTCTATCAACAATAATAGTTTATTCATATGACTCCAAATTAAAGTTGGAGAATAACCTTTTCTCGCCAAGAAATCATATAGTTTCTTTTTTCTTTTTATTTCTTCTACGCGACTAAATTTTTTGTGGTTCTTCTTTACCAAATCTTGCATTTGTTGTTCCCACAAATTAGCTGAGTATCCATCAAGAATCGGTGCATAAATAGTTCGAGTAACTCCTTTTTTTTGCAGTTCAGATGTAATTCGCATCAGGCTCCATTTCTTAAGAAAAATAGCATCGTGTACAAAGCGTTCAGCAAAACGAGCATCATTTAAATAATTCTGCTCATGTAATGATTCGATAACATTATCCAGTACATCTGATGAATATCCTTTTTTGAGGCCTTTGGTTTTGAGTTCTAATTTGGAGTGATCTCTACGTGCGAGTAAGGCTAATAGATAATCTTTGCATGCGGAATGATCTTCTTCTTTTTGAACTTCAAGTAGTAAACCCTCATCTAATACCATACCTTTTTTAAGGTGATATTTGATAAGGGTTTGAGTGGATACTCCAAATAGAAACTGATCACCGTGGTACAGTGAAAAGCGTTCTTTGTTTTTCTTTTGTACCTGTATTTGGGTTACTTCTATCGGTAGTAATGGTAAAAGATCTTCTAACAATGAGTTGGTTTTAGCCATATCTGTTAGAATAGCTTCTTTATTCTACATCATCAGAGCTTGCTTCATCTGCCTCGGCAGCGCTAGCTACTCCCTCAACTTCGATATTTAAACCATTCAACTGAGCACGTACAAGAGCCTCGATTTTATCTAAAAGTGCGGGATCTTCCTCTAAAAATTGCATTGCAGAATCGGCACCTTGGCCAATGGGTTCACCATCGTAACGGAACCAGCTACCACGTTTTTGTATGATATCATACTCTACAGCCAAGTCTAGAATTTCTGCTATACGAGAAACACCTTTACCGTACATGATATTAAACTCAACTACCTTGAAGGGGGGAGCTACTTTATTTTTGGCTACTTTTACTTTAGTTCGGTTACCAATGACTTCATCGGCCTTTTTGATGCTTCCAATCCTACGGATATCTAATCGTACTGAAGAGTAAAATTTAAGCGCCCGTCCACCGGTAGTGGTTTCTGGATTACCAAACATCACCCCAATCTTTTCACGAACTTGATTAATAAATATGCAAGAGGTCTGTGTCTTATTCACAATACCAGTAATTTTTCGTAGGGCTTGAGACATGAGTCGAGCCTGAAGTCCCATATGCGAATCACCCATTTCACCTTCTAGTTCTGCTCTGGGTACTAACGCTGCTACGGAGTCGACTACAATGACGTCTAAGGCACCTGAACGAATAAGTGTTTCGGTAATCTCTAAGGCTTGCTCACCACTATCTGGCTGTGAAACCAAGAGTTCTTCTGTGTTGATGCCAAGTGCACGCGCGTATCGCGGATCGAAAGCATGTTCGGCATCGATAAATGCGGCATATCCACCTTTTTTTTGCGCTTGTGCAATCACCTGTAGAGCCAAAGTGGTTTTACCACTGGCCTCTGGTCCATATATTTCTGTAATTCTTCCCCTCGGTACTCCTTGTACTCCTAAGGCATAATCCACCAGTATAGATCCTGTTGATATCACTTCAACATCCTGAGTGGCACTGTCGCCTAATTTCATGATGGTACCTTTACCATGCTGTTTTTCAATTTGTCCAACGGCTATGTCGAGTGCTTTTAGTTTTTGATTGTCTGCCATGATAGTATGTGTAGTTAAAATGTTGGAATAAAGCTAAGGGTCATGGGTGACAGGTGATGTCACTGTTTAATCGAATATAATATATGTTCAATATATGTAAAAGAAAAAATTAATTTATGATTCCTTAGTTAAAAATCTTTGATAGGTAAATAGACTAACGCCTAATAAGAGTAATCTGTTGATCGTATCTTACACGCCTTTATTATTTATTCATCTCGCGAATAGTTTCAACCAGTGCCAAAATTACCTCATTGATTTGCTGCTCGGTGGTATATGGAGCGGGACCAAGCCGTAAAATGGTGTCCCTAGCATCCGTAAAAATATTTTTTTCTAACAGTTTTGCACGTATAGCCACGGCCTGCGGTGATGTTAGTGAAAGGAAACCCGCATTATGTTGAATGTCTTTTTCATGCGTACAACGGATTATTTCAGGATTTAAATCCGCCGCTTTAAATAGATTTCGAAGTAAGCCTACTTGCTGTTGATAGCCTACGCGAAGAGCCTTTGCATTTAGATGATGTTCATAAAAAAAGTCTACTACTTTGGCCGCACGAAACTGCGAGCTTGGGTCATAGGTGCCACTGGCAAACCGTTGGTTTCCAGGGTCGAAGACCACAGGCTTTGTGAAATCTTGTTTTTGTTGAAGTGAACTAAAAGCGGCGAACCAACCAGTGATGACCGGGCGTAATGAGCAGTCTTTTGGAAAACGTAAAAAGCAGTTGGCTTCTCCCCATTGTAGGTATTTATAACCTCCTATAAGTATGAACACATCATCTAAGCCCTCATCTCTTATAGATAGGGGAACTACGTTGGTTCCATGATAATCGTCTATTACGAGAGGCACACCATGGAATCGACAAAGTGCTGCAATTTCACTAATCATGGGGTTAATGAGGCTGCTTTGAAAGTAAACTCTGGATATCATTACTGCTGAACAGCTGGAGTCGAGATGTTTCTTCAGGTCATCTAAAAATACATCTTCAGGTAGGGCGGGAATACGTACAATTTCTATACCTTCTTCCGATAGCCTAGCCAACTGTCGAGCCAAAGAATAAAATTCACCATCGGTCGTGATAATTTTGGGTTTCTTCACCAAATCCCATGAACTCATTAAACTGGTAAACAAAAAGTGCGTACTCTCTTCTCGGCAGTAACATCCATCTGGATCGTCATAAAAATTGCGTAAGTAGGCTCGCAATTTCTCTGTTTTTTCAAAAGCTAAATCCCATTTTTTATCCACCAATTCCGCACTGGCATGAAAGTATTCGGTTTGCCCTTCTAATGCGACATCTGGCCATGCTTGATGGGAATGCCCAGTAAATAGCAGTCTCTGATCCACTTTAAAGTGTTGGTAATGAGGAATTAATTCCTTTGCTTTTTCATCGAATGAATAGGACATAAGCCGCAGATAGTAATTTTATTTGGGTAAGTATAAAAAGCTTCAAATTGAAAGGTAAGTCATTTCTGACATTAGTAAATTCATCTAACTAGTTAATCGTTCAGCTACCCTTATGATACAACTCATTGCAGAAAGTGGTTCCACTAAAACGTCTTGGTATCTCATTCAAGAGGATCAGGAGCTTTGTAGTACTCAAACTCTCGG
>CAKZLH010000044.1 GCA_937125285.1 uncultured Balneolaceae bacterium
ACTCCGCCCAATGCCATTGTCTATGGAAGTGGGCGAATTTCAATTCCTGAAATGAGTCGAGCTGGATTGTATTTAAATTTTCTATTCATTTTCGTACTGTCCATAGGAGCTATGACGGTGTTTGGAACTATTTTTGGGATTGAATGGGGCGTTTTACCAGAATGGGCGAGTCCTTGATAACCGCTATACTTAGGAATCAAGAACTTTGAAACTTTCCGGCCCCACTTCAAATAAGAGATCGATTATGCTTAGCTGATCGAAAAAACTCTTGTGGTGTTCTCCGTAGGAAAGAGTTGCATCATAGGACGAGCTAGCTGTTCTAATGGGCGTCATGTAGGTATGAGAGGCATACTCCTGAACACAGTAATCAAATTTATGGAGTAGGCTCCAATCCACTTCACCAGAAATGTATTCCATACGTTCTAACAAATGGTGGTATGAAATGAAATGCAGTAATTCGCGAAGTACCATTTGGTTAAAGTCCCATAAATAGGTCTCTTGGGATGCCTTTAGAATGAGCACCTCGAACTCTCTCCAATAATAATCATAAAAAGGGGCGTTTGAGTAGCTGTGTTTTATTGCATTCAAAAAGGGTATGGTCCAATCGGTACGGCCATCTATCCGTACTTGACTTATCGTCTTCTTTTTATCTTCTGTTCGAATAGGTATCCCAGCCCACTGCAATTGCTCGGCATTCTGAATGGCCGCTCGATGAGACCGACCTTTTCTGGACCATCGATCTCCACCTAATAACCAGGTGCAATCCGAGGATGCCATAGCTTTTAGGTCATGAATATTGGGGGCAAAACTGCTTTGTAAAATGGTTATAGAAG
The DNA here is from genome assembly GCA_937125285.1 of uncultured Balneolaceae bacterium. Taxonomy (GTDB): domain Bacteria; phylum Bacteroidota; class Rhodothermia; order Balneolales; family Balneolaceae; genus UBA1275. The sequence continues at coordinate 834 of CAKZLH010000044.1, forward strand.
ACAATGCAAAACAATGAGTACAAGTTGAGCTAATCGCTAATATACAAGAAAATTAGCTGTACGGTTTATTCCTTATACAATCGTTATTATTTGTATCTTTAAGGTCTGAATACTCATGGATCAGCCCACCATTTATGAGGCACCTCTCCATAATTATTCTGAATCAATACAAAAATAACGGATGAATATTTTTTGACTATGAGCGTAAGAGTTCGATTTGCACCTTCACCCACTGGCTTTCTTC
>CAKZLH010000045.1 GCA_937125285.1 uncultured Balneolaceae bacterium
GATAGACGGTAATTAGATCGGAGCCTATCCACCAGTTAGGATGTAAGGTGAGTCCTGCGTAGAGAAACATGGTTGCTGTAATCCAGCTTGTGATATGTATGATGGAAAGTGTGAGCAAGGATGATCTTAGATCGTCCATGAGCCAGAGAGCTAGGCTTGCCACCATAAAAAACATATTGAAGGCCGGTGCATAGGTATATTCGAGACTATCTACCGGTCCTCCATTCGGGGTTTCCATGGGAAGGCTTTCGTACATGGTAGCGATTATCGTTGTAGAGGAGTGTCGAAGTTCTATCAGAGATGACGATTCCAACAGCGGCTCTATCATCGGAATCAAGACCGAGAGAAAGCCCACACGAAGGGGGCGAATGACAAAAAAATAGCCCGCAATTATGAGGCAGAAACCAATCCACTTTCTAAGATAATGGGAGTACCTAGGTGATAGAAAGCTGGGTGGTTGCTTAGTCATGATGAGGAATGCTCTTGGAGGGAGGATTGTGTTGACGGAGCTTCAAAACCATCGGCTATTCGCACCCATAGCATCCACAAGAAAAATATAACCAGATAAAAGATGGTGGTAGTAGAATAATCGTGTGTAAAATCAAAAAACTGAGGGGCCCATTCTTGCATGAGTATGAGGGTGGCAATTCGCAAAATATTAACCAGATAGATAATAGCTATACCCAAAAGTGAGAAATACAAACGCGAACGATTTTGTCCGGGATAGGCCCAAATAAAACCTAGGAATAAGCCAATCGCCGAGATACCCGTACACCCATCCACCATTTCGATGCCGTTGTTCCCTGCAATGGTCACCACCCGACCCTGCATCCATACCTCGAAGTCCATAAGCTTGGTTACAAAGGCAGCCCCATCAATCACCCTGAGGGCTACCCAGTGATCTAGGCGTCCATCAGGAAGTAACCAAAGTTCGTAGAGCACATACCACAGCACGAAAATCCCTAACGCCTTTAATGCAAAGGTACGAATGGGTGAGGGCTGTAGCAGTTCGCGTACCATTCTAGGCTTTAAAGATATGGTGCCCGTTTTTTGGACTAATGCCTTTCATGGCGTTTCGGGTATCAATAATGCAGTCCGACCATTCGGCTAGCTCTGAGTAATCGATATCGGAATGGTTGGTCGATATTAATACCGCATCGTAACCCGATATGCTTTCCTTATTCCATTCCACAGAGCTTCGACCCGTATAATGCGCATGCTCACGGGTGGGTGGTATGGTGGGTATATACGAATCGTAATAGGCTACTTCAGCTCCTAGTTCTTCCAGCAAATGGAACAGCTCAAAGGTGGGCGATTCTCGCATGTCATCCACATTGGGCTTGTAAGCGAGTCCCACGAGTAGGATTTTAGAGCCGTTCACCGCTTTTTTATGGCTGTTAAGCGCCTTGGTGGTTTGCTCCACCACATATTCCGGCATATGGGTGTTGATTTCCCCAGCCAGTTCAATAAAGCGGGTATTTTCTTGAAATTCGCGCGCTTTCCAAGTCAGGTAAAAGGGATCGATTGGAATGCAATGCCCTCCCAAGCCAGGGCCAGGGGTAAACTTCATGAAGCCGAAAGGTTTGGTATCCGCGGCATCGAGCACTTCATGGACGTCTATGCCCATCTTGGCATACACCACCTTGAGTTCATTAACCAGAGCAATATTAACCGAACGAAATACATTTTCGGTAATTTTTACCGCTTCGGCCGTCTTGGTATCACTTACAGGCACGGTTTGTACAATAGCCGTATCATACAAAGCAAGTGCTAGCTTCAGGGCATCCTCACCATGTCCTCCTACGACCTTGGGAATTTTGGCCGTATTAAAATTAGGATTCCCTGGATCTTCCCGCTCGGGGCTATAGGCCACATAAAAATCTTTACCTGCTATGAGGCCCGAATGCTTTTCTAGTAGTGGAATCATCACTTCTTCGGTCGTGCCTGGGTAGGTGGTGGATTCGAGAATAACCAATTGACCTTCTCGTAGGTGATGCGCCACCGTTTCGGTCGTGCTGATTACATAACTCATGTCCGGCTCTCGATACTGATTCAAGGGAGTGGGTACACAAAGAAGAATGGCATCGGCTTCCGAGAGACGAGCAAAATCGGTGGTAGCATCGCAATGGTCGGAGGCCGCCAAGGCCTGCATCATCTCTTGGCCAAGGTGTTTGATGTAAGGTGTGCCAGTTTCAATGTTTGAAACTTTAGATTGATCAATATCGTAGCCAATCACCGGCATACCTTTCTGGTGAAAAGTATACATCAAAGGAAGGCCAACATAGCCTAAGCCCACAATACCAATAGTATATGTTTTATCGTCAATTTTATTGATTAAGTCTTGGACATTCATGATTTGAATAATTATTTATGTGGCTGGATTGTATTCGAGCCTATTTGCAATCGATACCAATTCGAATCAAAAGTATTACTGAGTCGTGATACGATCAATTAAGAAGTAAAGGGTAAGCGCCGACGTGGTGATGCTGGTCAACTCCACAATCACTTCACGCATATCGAAGGGTTCTTTCTCAGGTTCCAATTCGAAAATAGCACGTATTATTGCGCCATCATCCACCACAGGGTTATCTCGGAGTAATCCTTTTCGCTTAACCCGGAAGGTGGCACCATTGGCTTGAGTTAACTGAAAGTACTTAGCCGTATTGGGTTGTAATCCACCCGCTCGATCAAGGTAGTATTTAATTCGCTTACCTTTTTCATATTCAATGAATCCATCCAAGGCTACATTACCGGTAACCAACACGACTCCTGGTTTTTTGGGAATAGAAATTTGGTCCCCTGCTCTAATTAAGAAATCCTGCGTGCCCCCTCGAAGATTATCTTCAAAATCGATAACTACTTGCTCTTCTCCACGTAAGAGCCTAGCACCGTTAGCATAGGCTTCATCAGTGAGTCCACCGGCACGTTCAATGATAGAGCGAAGCGGCTCATTTCGATTCAATATAGTGTAGTTTCCAGGGAAGTTTACCTCACCACTCACGGTTACCGTTTGCTGAGTTTCAAAATCTGGATTCGTTCTCACGTACACCCTATCCATGTGTCGCAGGCGAAAACGCTCGGCATTATCCATAAGCGACCAGAACATATCATTGGTGTAGAACTGGTTGTGTTCAGCTGGATTGGGTATAAGATTATGAATTAAGAATCGGGCTTTTTGTTGAGGGGTTAATGGCTCCTCGGTTCGAGTAATTTCAACCCGGCCAATAAATGCATTTTCATTAAAGCCCTGAGCTTTGAGTAACAGATCTTCCAACGTCATGTTCTCATCAAAAGTGTAGCGTCCTGGATTCTTTACCGCACCCTCAATGACCACATACTTACCAGTAACCAACTGAACGGTGTTGGGGTAAATCCGAATATTGTCATAGGGCTGAAGTAACTCCAGGCCAAAACCGGTTTCATTCAGAGCTTCTTCTAGATTAAACGATAAAATTTCCGTAGTTCGGCCATCGGAATTTCTCCTAATTAAGTCCGCACGGTCCAGGTGAATTTGCTCTTTGTATTCTTCGTCAAACAAGCCTCCAGCTTTAAAGAGCAAATCATATACGCGAAGGCTATCTCGCCATGGATAAGAGGAAGGATTTCTAACCGCTCCCCCGATGCTTACCGCACCAAACTGTCGGATATTATCTAAGGTGTAAATAGTAAGCTGATCTTGTTTTTGTAGAATGAGATTATCGCTAGGGTTTCTTTCCAAAGCACTGGCCAAATTGATGGTCAAATAGGTTTGCGTAAGATCTTCGTTGGTTCTAATTAGTTCTGCTTGACCCAAATAAGCGTTTTCACGTAGGCTATCCGCCGCTAATACCAGGTCTCGAATGGTTTGTAGTTTATCATTTAATTCAAAAGTTCCTGGTTGATCAACCGCTCCGTTTATTTCAACGACGTTGTCGTTAATACCGGTTATCGAAAACAATTGAATACGATCCCCATCAACCAAGCTTATCGCCTGCTCACCGTTCATGACCTCACGAAGGCTAAAATCCAACACTTCACGGGCTCTACTAGCATCAGTTCGCTCAGCCATGGGTATTATACGGTTGATCTGCATTCTGTCGGTATACACCTCGGGTTGTAACCCTCCCGCAAATACTAAGACATCGCTGAAATCTTCACCTTCCTTCAGCTCAAATATAGCGGCTCTTCGTACGGGGCCTTGAATACGGATTTCATTGGCTCGAGGTGGAATAAAGATCCTGTCATTATTTAATAGTGGAGTGTTATCTGCCAAGACCCCATTTAGTAGCAAATCATAAAAATCGACCGAGGTTAGCACTCGCCCATTACGAATAATACGAATGTCACGAAGCGATCCATTGATGGTAGGCCCTCCTACGGCGTACAATACATTGAACAAGGTAGCATTCGAAGTAACCGTATATGCCCCGGGATTGGACACTTCACCCAATACAAAGATCTCAATGGGCTTAAAGCGAGTGACACTTAGATCCATAAATATAGTGGGTGGCGTTTTTACTAACCCTGCATAACTCTGCGCTAATCGTAACTTGAGTGAGTTACGCAATTCTTTTAAGGTTTTACCTGCCACCGTTACCAAACCGATATTGGGGATGTTGGTTCGCCCTTCGGTATCCACTCTTAATTCGTACTGAAACTCAGTGGCCCCCCATACCGTTAGTCGCAGTTCATCATCCGGGCCAACCACATACCCTTCATCAACGGGGCCAGGTGTACTTGGCTGGAAGGAATCGGGACCACTTCCAAACACGTTGTATCCAAAATAGGGAAGTCCCTCATTTTGGGGATTCGCAGATGGTGGTGGAGTTGGATTGCTTACTTGAGCACTGCTTGGGACTTCTTGCACATCTTCTGAGGAAACAACGGTCTCCGTTAAATCGGTGGGCTCAGGCCCAGAAGAGACCGAAGTAGAATTTTGCTGCTCTCGAAGCTGCACCAAATACTGCTGGATTTGATTTTCTGGGACGCCGTTTTGGCGAGCAAAAGCCGCTAATTCATTTGGGTTATTAGGGTCAACTCCCGCATTTTGTGCCATTTGTTGCGCTTGCTCAAATGTAAGCCCTCTAGACTGTAACAGCTCATCGATACTTTGAGCTTTTAGCGTATGATGATTTGTTAGGTTTGGGAGAACTAGAGTACAAAGTAGTACTAGCGTAGGTAAAAAGAATCGTTGCGACATCGTGGGATAGTTTGATTGATACCTAATCATGAATTAATCTTCTACAGCGTTTTTAAATTGTTCAATAAGTGGGTGCACAAAAATCCACCCGATAGATCCAATGCCCGAAAGCATAATGAATACAATCAATATCATGGCACCTGAGGTTTCGTCCTCTAAGGGAACTTGCACAGCTTCCAAGGTTTTAAACATGGGCGTCTCTTCTTGCACCTTGAGCTTGGCCTCTTCATACTGCTGAGTAAGTCCATTGTACAAGTTAAAGGCAATTTGATACTCGGAGTTAAGACGCTGTTCTTCGGTTTGTGCTCTTGCCGATAACATGCCCTGGTTGCTATCTCGAAATTCGGCTAAAGTTAGCTGTGCCTCTTCGAAGCGAGCTTCGGCCGTGGCCAATTGTTCCTCAACAAAAGTTAAATCCCGGAGCACTTTTTCGGTGCGGTATTCGGTTAGGTACTCGGTTAACTCCTTTATGGTATACTCGGTTACCGCAGCAGCGGCAACATTATCGGGTAGGGTTACGGATACGGATACAATGCCGGATTCTTCGTCCAATGATGCTGTGATTTTTTGACGAAGAATGGAAATAACTTCAAACTCTTCTTTGGAAAGATTTAGCACCATGGATTCATTGGATTCCCCTGGCACAGTTGTCATCAATTCTTTTTTAGGCAGGATAGCCCCTAAAATTTTACCCGGCAAACCGATGGTATATTCAGCGAGTAAGCCCAGAATCCCAGGGCTATTAAGTTCGGTGTAATAATCAAATAGCGTGGCCTCCTGATTTATATCCGAAAAATAGAAAGGCTGGTCCATCAACTTGAGCTGAAAATTGGTGCTTTGCACAATGTTAGGATACAAATCTACCCTGATAGCATTGCTATTGCTGGCATAGGATCCCCCACTCACTCCTAATAGTCCTCCGTATTGACGCAATAAACTGCTTGCTCCACCTTGACTTTCGGTAGAATACTCCGGCATTAAAGTAGCCGTACTTTT
>CAKZLH010000046.1 GCA_937125285.1 uncultured Balneolaceae bacterium
CCAAGATTCACCCGCGATTTGTATTTTACACCTATGAATCAGGCAAGTCATATACCTTTACCCTCGCATTGGCCCGTCCTTAATGGGCTTAAAGACATTCAAGGCCAACCACTCCCCGCGGGCACGATTTATTGCATCGGGCGCAATTATGCCGATCATGCCAAGGAAATGAACGCGGCCATACCCTCCGAACCTATGGTGTTCATCAAACCGATAGGTACCTTAAGCATCGGAGATGGTAGTCTTAGTCTGCCCGCTGAAAGCCAAGATGTACATCACGAAGTTGAGTGGGTCATTGCCATAGGTAAAGGGGGCAAACATATTTCTCTCGAACAGGCTTGGGACCATGTGGCAGGCTGGGCGGTAGGCATTGATTTTACCGCGCGCGATCTTCAGGCAAAAGCCAAAGCGGCAGGTAAGCCATGGACACTCGCGAAGGGTTTCGATGGTTTTGCTCCAATAAGTTCATTTACAGCTAAACCTTCATCGATGAGCCTCGAGGATATGCAAAAGTTTCAGCTTTCCCTGAAAGTAAACGGACAACTTCGGCAAGAGGACACATTGGATCAGATGATTTTTGATGCTTCCCGACTTATTTCTTACCTATCATCGGTGTTTACCCTACAAGCCGGCGATCTTATTTTCACGGGCACTCCTTCAGGTGTATCACAAGTAGTTCCAGGTGATAGTTGTCTTGCCGAGCTTAAAGACCCCAAAGGATCTAGCACTCATCAACTTGAGATAAATATTACATGATGCGAAACGTACTTGGTTTTGTTTTTTGCGTTGGCGCGATGCTTATTAGCTCTTCGGGGTTTGCGAAAACGGAGATAGTTTCGAAAACAGTGACAGTTACGAGTCCCAAGTCATTTGCGCATCCAGCAACCTTTTCACATCCAGCGTTAGCCACTACAGAGGACACTACCTTCGCCCCCGACTATCGATGGCCAGTAGATATTTCTCGTCACCTCTCTGGCACCTTTGGTGAAACGCGATCGGCTCATTTTCACTCAGGCCTGGACATTAAAACCTGGGGCCGTGAAGGATACCCGGTCTTTGCCAGCGAGCAAGGATACATAAGCCGGATTGCTATAAGCGCGGTTGGCTACGGCAAAGTACTCTACGTGACCCACCCCAATGGCTACACCAGTGTGTACGCGCATTTACAACGTTTTCGACCCGATATTCAAGCTTTTATCGATTCGATTCGAGTGGCCAGAGGTTTTCTTTTTGAAATCGACCTTGACCTTGGCTATGCCGAGAATCGGATTAATGGTGCACCCAATAATCCTCGGTTTCAAGTGAATCGTGGCGAGCGCATCGCCTTCTCTGGGTCGAGCGGTATCGGCCCCCCACACCTTCATTTCGAAATCCGAAACCCCGAAGAACGTGCCCTCAATGCATTGGAATATGGCATCGCTGTAAAGGATCGAGTTCCGCCCACCATCCGATCTCTCATGGTACTCCCATTAAGTGCCCGCAGCAGGGTTGAAGGGCGAACAAGCAAACAAGCCTTTCGGGGTACCACCACCGATGGTGGAGCCACAGATTTTGGAGTCGTACAAGTCGATGGACCCATTGGTGTGGCTTTCGACATTTTTGATGGAGCGGACGAAGTCACCAATAAATACGCTTTTTATGAAGCTTGGCTCATTGATCATGGCCTTATATATGAACAAGGAGTTGAACAAGGAGTTGAACAAGGACGTGATGCTAAACCTGAAACTGATCATAAACCAGGAAACCACACTCCTACCGATGCCGACACCGTATTCTATCAACGTATCGACGCCGTGGATTTTGAGGATGGCGGCGCGATGTTCTTCGACCGACTAGCGGGTCCTGGAAACAGGAGACGCAGTTATCAAGCCTTTTTCACTCAAGAAGGCCCATCGATACCATTTTATAAGCAGGCTACCAAGGGCCCGGGTGTGGGTGAGTCACTCAGCAGTAATGCAGGAGACCAGCGTAGTTTTGAACTCGTGGTTAAAGACTACAACGGAAACACCTCAAGAGCTTTTTACCGGTTAAAGCAGCAACAAAGCCAGCCCCCTAATACTGACCCTTTCCAACTCGCTCAACAGTCATCTTTACATCCCTCCGACTGGAACTGGCAAACCAACTGGGTATCTATAAACGATAGCAATACGTCGGAACTTCCACACGCGAACACTCAATGGATTCAGCACCATCAGTTATTCACCATGATTCGCCTGAACCCAGATCAACCAGCGATGCTTAAAAGCCATGATCAACGCATACGCTTACTAGCCGAGGCAGGCAGTTTTTCTGACACACTCAGCGTAGGAGTCTTCCATGACAATTCCGAGCGACCCATATTAGGCATTCTTCCTCTACCTCTCCCCCAACAAAAGCCTTTCACCATTGAATGGTTTGTGGGGGATTATTTACCCGCTTTGGATTCCCTAGGCTACGATCAAGAATCTTTGGCGCTCTTCAAATTCGACCCAGAAGAAAACTCCTTTAGCCGGGTATCCTCACAACTCCGAGGAGGCACCATGCGTGCAAGTATATCAGGGAGTGGTTTATTTACTCTTTGGGCCGATACCCTAGCCCCAAGGGTTTCTAATCTCAAGGTAGGTCCAACCGTGTTCGGAGGTACTGGTGTACATCTAAACTTTTCCGAGGAACATTCTGGCATCGATACCAGGGCCTCCTTTATCCGAGTAAATGGTAAAGAAGGAATTATCGAATACGATTACGAAGAAGACCATATGCTTTACTATTTACCTGGCTGGACGGCCGATCCTTCCGAGCCTCTCCTCATTGAATATGAAGTAGTAGACGGATCGGGCAATCGAACCGCGCGTCGCATCGAGCGGTCAGTGCCCTAAGCTCAGATCTTTAAAGCAAATCGTGGCGAAACACAACCTTACGATAGCGCTTATCGAGTTCACTACGCTGCACTTCAATAAACTCTAGACCTAGTTTTTCATTCACGTGGCTAATAAAGCGTTTACGAAATACCGAATATTGCGATTCATTGGATAGACTAGGTAAAACTTGTTCGTCAAAATCTTTGAGTTCACAACTGTGGATATTTCTGGATTTCAAATCCATCACATAATTCCAAAAACTCACATCCGTAGATTCTGTAAAACGAATGGTTTCACCCCCAACATCCACCAGAATCTGATCGGACCGGAGCATTACCGAAGAGTTCGCTCTTGATTTTAGCCCCGAAAAACCTTCCCAAGGCTTGTATCTAAACCCAAAGAATACCAACAAAAGAACAACAACTCCAATGGCATAATATCCCAAAACCCGAGTGGTTTCGCTTAGATTTCGCTCCTGACTAATGGTTGTATAGGATCGTTCTACCCCATTGGGAAGCGTTAGAGAAAACGAGTATAAATACTCATCGATTCCATCCGCTTTGGTATCACCTATAAACAACCACCGATCATGACTTGGATCATAGCTTCCCAAACGAAAATGCAATATAGGAGTCAAATACTCGTCGTTGGTCACATACTTACGCACCACATTCTTCTCGATATCATAAAAAAAACCGCCATACAGGTACATGAGCCTAGAAGCCGGATCTATGCGCTGCATCCCGGATTCGGTATGAGAACTAAATAATAAACCCAATTCGAAGGAGCCCATCAGAACCCATTTCCAATTATCCGGTGATAGTTTATAAACCAAAACTTGCCCATCGACGTATTGTGTATAGTAAAAGGCTCCCCCTACCGAATCATAATCTAAATCCCCTATGTAATGTTTGGACGGAATGTCTCCATAGGCAGGAATATCCAACCACTCTTTTTCCTGATTACTGTAAAATATGAGCACATTTTTTTTGGTGAACTCTCCATACCCCCCAAAGGCATAGATGGAATAATCATCATCAATAAACTGCTCAGCATGCCCATAAAAGCCTCTAAAATTATACGATTCATCCAAGCGCTCGAGCTCACGGGTGTTAAAATCATAGCGAAATACCCGACCCAAGCCCGCATCCCATAGTAAGAGTGAATGATCCTTTGCGACGTAAACAAGGTTACTTAAATCCAAAAGCCCTCGATCAAGGGTATCGATAATTTCTATGGTATGATCTAAATCGAATCGTACTAACCAGCCGTCATCTGGGAAATAACTATAGGCCACATGGTGAACCGTATCAATAGTTATACGATGCCTATCTATTAATTTATCCTTCCAAGTATCGAGAGGAATGACGTTATAGCCACTCTGTTCACTTAGATTTTGCCCAAGTGTTTGCTGAGATATGGCCCCAATAACTAGCCACATCAAAGTCCATAACCTCATTTTTTTACACATACTTAAATCAAAGTAGTTGAAAAAGCACAAAAAATAAAATCACTCCACCAAAACCTCACCGAAATGAAACACCAAACGTTTGTATCGTCGGTCCAACTCACTCTTTTTTAATTCAATAAACATAAGACCTAGTTTACCGTTGATGTGTCGAATCAACTTATTTCGCTTTACCGAATACTGCGATTCATTCGACAGCGGCGGAAGTACCTGCGTATCAAACTCCTTCAGCTCACAGGTCTGCAGATTTCGTCCCTTTAATTCCAGCACAAAGCTCCAAAACCGAAGATCCAAAGCATCACTGAAAACCACTCTCCTATCAGCAATACGCACTACCACCCGATCTTCATTTACATCAAAATTCAAAGCATCATCCTGCCTTTTTCGGGTTGAAGCTTTCCTTTTCTGGGTTAGAAAAGCAAGTAAAAAAGAGAATGAAACCAAAGCAATCACCATCACTCCCATGGCCCGTTGATTAATTAAAGCAGCAGACTCAGGCAAAATGATATCATAGGCACGAGGCGTTCCATAAGAATCAAACAAACGATAGCGAATAAAATCCAAACTGAGTTCTTTGTTTTTGGATTGCACCACCATGGACCAATTCTTGGTCTCTTCGTTGTAGGCACCCATCATAAAATTGGCTACCTGAGGGAGATCACCATTTCCAATACCATAATCTCTGATTTCATTGGTAGAAATGTCATAAAAATAGGTCCCATACAGATAAATGAGTTTTAGATCTGGATTATACCGGCGCATACCACTCACAAAGCCACCATGACTTGGGAAATCATCGATATTAAAATCTCCCAAAAAGTCCCAACGCCAATTGTTTTGATCTACTCGATACATCTTAACATTTAGATCGTAAAACTGTATGTAATAAAAGTCTTGCGTCTTCGTGTCTAGCACCAAATCTCCGTAATACTGTTCATCGGGACGGTCTCCATAATAGGGTATATCAAGCCATTCTTTGTTGGTGGCATTGAAATACAATAACTGATCCTTAAAGGTAAATTCGCCAAAGCCCCCGAAAGCGAAAATCGTATAATCGTCTTCTATCACATAATCCCCATGATGAAAATAGGATCGGAAATTATGAGATTCATCCAACTGGCGCATCTCCCGAGTAGTTAAATCGTAATGAAACACTCGTCCAATACCCGCATCCCAAAGCAATAGGGCATGGTCGTTGCGAAGGTAACTGAGGTTCATTTGCTCGAACTGCTGGGTGTCTAATTGTTCCAACACTCGAACAGAACCATCCATCTCCCAAGCCACTAAATCACCCGTATCCTTAAAATACCAATAGGATACATAGCCATAGGGATCAACGGTATATGTTCGGGTGCCAGATTGAAGCTCTAGCCATTGATCTTCGGTTAATTCACGAATACTAGCCTGATTCGCAAAACTAGCCGCCCCCAAGGGTGCGGTATAAAAAACAGGCAACAAGATTACCAAAAAGCCCAAAAGGCCCATCAACCGACCGCTAATAAACTTATTTTCCCTCCTACTAAACGCTCGCAATGCAGCTAATTTCCACCAAGACATTCTTAGGTAGTGTTTGAACTGCCACGGTTTCTCTAGCCGGAGGGTCCACTTCAAAATATGCTCCATAAACCTCATTTACGACACCAAAATCATCCATAGAATCCAAAAATATAGAACATTTTATCACCTTTGAAAAGTCAGAGCCTGCCACTTTTAGTACTTCACCCAAATTTTTCATGACCTGCCTGGCTTGGCTAGCCGCATCTTCTCCGACAATGGTCATACTTTCAGGGTCCAAAGCAATTTGCCCCGAACAATAGACCAAACCACCATGTACTACGGCTTGACTATACGGCCCGATAGCCGC
>CAKZLH010000047.1 GCA_937125285.1 uncultured Balneolaceae bacterium
GAATTCGTGCGTGGTGGCATTGGCAGCATTAATTACTCCACCTCGTGTTGGGACACCAATATGGAAAGTAGTATTACCGTGGTTGGCACCAAAGGCTCAGTAAAGGTAGGCGGGCAGTACATGAACGAAATCGAATATTGCCACGTCGAGAACTATACCATGCCCGAGCTGCCGCCAACCAACCCGCCCAACGATTATGGCCCCTACAAAGGAAGCGCCGCCAATCACCATTACGTATTTCAGAATGTGGTGGACGTACTCACCGGCCGAACCGATATTACCGCCACTGCCTTCGAAGGCCTTAAGGTGGTTCAGATGATTGAGAACATTTATGACGCAGCCCGATAACAAACCCATTCACCGACCCATCCCTTTACTCGATCTCCAAGCTCAATACGACAGCATTGCCACCGAATTAGAATCGGCCGCTCTTGAGCTCATGCGTTCCGGTCAGTTTATTATGGGAGATGCCGTTGCTCAGTTCGAGTCCGATATTGCGGGCTACCTCGGTGTGGAGCATGCTATTGGTTGCGCTTCCGGTTCCGATGCGCTACTCTTGGCCCTAATGGCCCTGGATATTGGCCCGGGTGATGCGGTCATCACCTCCCCCTTTACCTTTTTTGCTACCGGTGGTGCTATTGCCCGACTCGGGGCCACTCCGGTCTTTATGGATATCCGACCGGCCGATTTTAACCTAGACCCGGCCGGCGTTCGACGCTTCCTAGAGGGCTCCGACAGCCGGTACCAAGCACTCGGCGTCCGCCCCGAACAGGTTAAGGCCATTATTCCCGTGCATTTGTATGGGCAAATGGCCAACATGGAGGAATTCCTAGCCATTTCGAAGGAGTTTTCAATTCCTCTGGTTGAAGACGCCGCCCAAGCCATTGGTGCCAAACAAGTCTTCTCCGATGGTCGTGTCGTAGGTGCGGGAGTAGAAGGAGGCTTCGGGTGTTTCAGCTTCTTTCCATCCAAGAACCTTGGGGCCTTTGGGGATGGAGGACTCATTACCGTTCGTGACCCCGAGCTAGCCGAAAAGGTGCGCGTACTTCGCCTTCACGGTTCCAAACCCAAGTACTACCACCGGATGGTGGGCATTAATTCACGGCTCGATGCCCTACAAGCCGCTATTCTCGGGGTAAAACTAAAGCACCTTGATGCATGGTCTGCTGCTCGCCAAGAAAAGGCGGGCGTTTATAATCGGTTGTTTACCGAGGCGGGCTTGGTTTCTGAAGCACCCGCTTGTTGGATCGGAGGGTGCAGTGGAGATTGCGCATGGGATGGCCAAGGTGTGGTGCTGCCCTACGAAACTGTAGCGTTGAACGGCGGGGCACATATTTACCACCAGTATACCATCCGAGTCAAGAACCGTGATTCGCTAGCCCAAGACTTGACAGACGCGGGTATTGGAAACTCGGTGTATTACCCCCTTTGCTTGCACCAACAGGAATGCTTTTCAGACTTAGGCTATGCTGGGCTTGAAGAACTTTGCCCCCACGCGGTATGCGCATCGAATCAAGCGCTAAGCCTACCCATCTACCCCGAACTCAGCGAAGACGATCAGCGCCGAGTCGTTGAAACCATTGGCAAATTACTGGCTTAGTCCTTTCCGAATAAATCCCGGGTATAAACCTTGTCAGCCACATCGCTAATTTCGTCCACCATGCGGTTAGCGATGATGATATTAGACATCTGCTTAAATTCAGTGAGGTCTCGCACCACTTTAGACCGGTAGAACTCCCCTTCCTTAAGGTAGGGTTCGTACACAACGACTTCGATGCCCTTGGCTTTGATGCGTTTCATAATACCCTGGATGGCCGACTGACGGAAATTGTCAGAGCCTGCTTTCATGACTAGGCGATACACCCCTACTACTTTAGGGTTCTGACTCCAAATCTGACGTGCGATAAAGTCTTTCCTTGTAGAATTGGCGTCCACAATTGCCCCGATAATATTATTAGGCACATCTTTAAAATTGGCCAAGAGCTGTTTGGTATCCTTAGGCAAACAGTATCCCCCATATCCAAAAGATGGATTATTGTAATGGTTGCCAATACGTGGGTCCAGCCCTACTCCTTCTATGACCTGCTTCGCGCTAAGCCCATGAGACTCGCAATAGGAATCGAGCTCGTTAAAATAGGCCACTCGCATGGCGAGGTAGGTATTGGAAAAAAGTTTAATGGCCTCCGCTTCGGTGCTATCGGTAAACAAAACTGGGATGTCTTTGGCTGGCTTTTTTGCCCCTTCAATAAGTAAGTCCGCAAAGGTTTGTGCACGCTCGGACTGTTCCCCCACCACGATTCGTGAGGGAAATAGATTGTCGTATAAGGCCTGCCCTTCCCGTAAAAACTCAGGAGAAAACAGCAAATTCTCCGTTCCAAATTCTTCTTTAGCTCGTTGTACATAGCCTACCGGTACGGTAGATTTAATGACCATGACCGCATCTGGGTTTATTTCTATTACCTGCTTAATGACCGCTTCTACGGAAGAAGTATCGAAATAATTGGAGTCGGGATCATAATTGGTCGGCGTGGCAATAATCACATATTCGGCATTCTTGTAAGCAGCTTTCGGATCAGTAGTGGCCTTTAGATGGAGCGTTTCGTTCGCGAGAAAATGCTCGATTTCCTTATCGGTAATAGGAGACTTTTTACTGTTAATGAGGTCGACCTTTTCTTGGATAATATCTAAGGCAACCACTTCATTCTTTTGAGCTAGAAGTACAGCAAGTGAGAGTCCTACGTATCCGGTGCCGGCGATGGCTAGTTTCATGGTTCTTTAATGTTTGAATTAACTAATTATAGTAACTATTTGATTTTTGATTTTATATCGCTCACCCGTCTCTCCACAAACTGCCAAACCTTCCTCATCAAATATTAACCGAATCCCCGCTTTAGACATCCACCCGATTTGTTTGGCGGGGTTACCTACAACCAAGGCAAAAGCGGGCACAGGCTTGGTTACCACACTTCCTGCACCGATGAAGGCATATTCGCCAATTTCATTACCGCAGATAATGGTGGCATTAGCACCGATACTAGACCCTTTCCCAACATGAGTCTCAAGATATTCATCCTTGCGCTCGACGGAACTACGGGGATTAATCACATTGGTAAACACCATGCTAGGACCGCAAAAAACATCATCCGCCAGTATGACCCGGTCGTAGATAGATACATTGTTTTGAACACGCACGTTGTTGCCGAGGATGGCTTTTCCTCCTACATAGACGTTTTGGCCAAGAACGCAGCCTTCCCCAATTTGGGCGCCAGACATCACATGTACCCAGTGCCAGATTTTGGTGCCTGTTCCGATGGTGACAGGTTGGTCAACGATGGCGGTTTCGTGGATAAATATATTGTTCATGACTTTGCTCATAATTACACCTTATATATGCCTTAATCTATACCCATGCTCACACACGCAAGTTATGTTGTATGATCCAGTGATAGGCCTCTAAGACCCCAGCCGTTTCATTGGACTCGGTTACAAGATGGGATGCCTCTTTCACTGCAGGCTGCGCATTTTGCGGCGCAAAGGCCATTCCCACACGCTGTAGTCCTGGGATGTCCCCGCTAGAATCTCCAATATAGGCCATTTGATCCAAAGGAATGTCCAGCGTTTCGGACAAGAGATCCAGCCCCCTACCCTTGTTGGCTTCTTTCACAATAATATTCACCGAAACATCGGTTTTGTGCACCTCAAACAGTGGAAAGTGGGCGGCTATTTCAGTGGTGGCAAGGGCATAAATGCGATCAATGACCGAAGAATCGCGATGGATCAAGCCCACATCAGTAAATTTGGCAAATTCAGGTATGGCACCCGGAAAGTTCGGGAATATTTCACGATGCGCCCAGCTACGAATGGCCTCGATGTCGGCTTTTAAGACCTCGGTCACGACAGGATTCCAGCTAAGGATGTTGGTGGTAAGATCGTACAGGCCGCCCCCACTTTCGAATACAAACGGCACCCGAATGCCCAAAAACTGGGCCTGCGCCTCGGCGTAGGGCATAGGTCTACCCGTACAAATGCTCATAGGCGGAATACTTGGATCCTCTTCGCTTTGGAGCTGAAGGGCACGAATCTGCGTGTAATCCGGCCAATGTGGCGTTTCAAAAGGGACGGTCATACAGCCGTCTAAATCTGTAACAAAAAGCTTTATGGCTTTGGTCGGTAGCGGGCGCTTCATCGGGTTGTGATCTACATTCTTCTGAGTCATATTGGCATTGTTGACATGGCTAGGGAGATTCAACCCGAAAAAGAAAATTGTTTTTTTGAAAAACCGGGGATCATCCATGCCAGTAGGAATAACAACAATCCTAGACCGGCTAACCACTGATATTGGTCCTTAAAATCGGCATACTCTTGAGAAGAAAATTCACCCTGCTCCAGCTCATCGACCCGGGCAAGAAAGGCATCAATGCCCGAATTTCCTCGATCGATTTGGTAGTAACTACCCCCGCCTTGGCTCGCGATTTCCTGAAGAGCTTCTCGCTGAAGAGCTGTGGTGACTACTTGCCCCTGCCGGTCTCGTTTATAACCAACTAAAGCGCCCGTTCCCTCCTCATAAAGCGGAATGGTGGTTCCGGCTGTAGTACCAATACCCAAGGTGTAGATGGATACCTGAGAGTCGGTTAGAGATTTGAGCGCGTCCTTGTATTCTTGTTCGTGATCTTCTCCATCGGAGATAATGAGTAATACGCGGGCAGCCGTACTGGCACTGGGATTTTCTTGCTCCTCGGAATCTAGGGCGCTAAATGCCTGCTCGGCAACTTCCAAAGCCGAAGCGAAATCGGTGGCGGAACTCGGCATTTGATCGGTGCTTACGATTTCTAAAAAGAGACGAAGGGCCGAATAATCCAAGGTCATCGGGCTTTGCAGAAAGGCCTCACCTGTAAACACAATAAGTCCTACCCGGTCGCCATCGAGGCGTTCGATGAGGCGATTAATTTCAAATTTAGCCTTTTCGAGCCTACTTGGGCGCACATCTTCGGCGTTCATACTGGCCGATACATCCAAGGCTATGAGCATATCCACTCCGCGTTGTTTCACCTCGCGAACCTCGGTGCCAATTTTTGGGCCAGCTAATGCAACGATGAGAAAGGTCATAGCCAAAAGAAAAAAAACATGCTTAATTCGCTCCCTAGAAGGCGCGAAGCCCAGTTGAAGTCGCTCTTTTTGCTCTTGATCAAAAAACTGTTCAGCATTTTTTGTGAGTGCACGAGTGCGCAGCCATGCCCCTACCAACAGCAGAGGTATAAGCACAAGACCGTAGAGATATAGTGGATGCTCCCAAACCATGACTAAAGGTACATATTTAGAAGGAAACTAGGAACGATTAGCGGATTAAAACCACGCAGAGATCCATAAGATTGGTGCCCGAAGGCCCTGTTTTAATGAGCGTATTCATAGCCTCATGAAACGCATAGCTGTTATAGTGCTGAATATAGGGTTCGGGCGGGTGGCCTTGTTTACGCGCCTGTAGAGTAGTATAGCTGCTCACGAGCGCGCCTGCCGCGTCCGTGGGGCCGTCAACACCGTCGGTGGCGAGGCTAAGCACCGATACGGGGTGCTGCCCTTCCAAGGAAAGAGCTAACAGTAGAGCCAAATGCTGGTTTCGCCCACCGGCTCCCTCACCCTTCACCTCAAGGTACGATTCACCCTGAAATACCAAGGCTTGAGGCGATTTCTCTGACAGCTCCGATTGTCCGTTAAGCACCGAAATAACCTGCCCCGCAATTTCTCGCACTACCGTTTTTTGGTTACCCAGTACCGGCTCATCGGACCAATGTACCGCAAAGCCTTGTTGCTCTAACAGACTTTGTAAAAAAGGTTGTAAGGTTTGTGAGCCCGTTATCAGGTGCACCTCTTGATCCGGATGATCGTTGAGCCCAGGTTTAGGGGTTTCTGGGTAGCGGCTTAGCGCACCTTGTTTAAGATATTCGAGCGCAGATTTGGGGATTTGCTCCTTTAGCTTATAGGCATGTAGGATATCGAGCGCTTGTTCGTAGGTGCTTGGATCGGTGAGAGTGGGTCCGCTTCCAATCACATGCGCCGTATCTTGGGGCACATCGGAAAGTAAATAGCTGCGAAGGCGAAGATGATGCACAAATTGTGCCAGTTGCCCCCCTTTTACTAGGCTAATATGCTTTCGCACGGTGTTCATTTCCTGAATACTGGCCCCAGATCGAAGCAGTAGATCATAGGTGTGCTGAAGATCGGCAATAGTAATAGGGTCTGGCGGTAAGCAAAGTAAGGATGACGTACCTCCGCTAATTAAACAAACAAGAATGGCCTGGGCGGGTAGGTGTTTGATAAAGGACAATATCTCCAAGGTAGAAGCCTCATTCTCTTCCGAGGGTAGTGGATGGGTGCCGGTGAAGAAGCTCAGACTTCGAATGTTTTTGTCTGTTTTCGCAGTGGGAATCGGATCAGGTGAAAGTACCACCCCATCGATAATACTACCCGAGTAGCTTTTCGAAAAAGCGTCCAGCATCTGCTGGGAAGCTTTCCCTATCGCCAACAGATAGATTTCCTTGGGAAGTTGGGTGGTATCCAATTTGATGGAGAACTTTTTTATGGACGTAACCACCTGCTGTAAGGTGGCCTTATGATGCCTAAGAATACGAGAATGCTTATCAGAAATAGATTCCATTAGCGTGAAGGTATGGTGAGCTGTTGGGCATAGCGAATGGCTACGAGCGACATGGATGCTAGAGGCAACAGATAGACGGTAATTAGATCGGAGCCTATCCACCAGTTAGGATGTAAGGTGAGTCCTGCGTAGAGAAACATGGTTGCTATGATCCAGCTTGTGATATGTATGATGGAAAGTGGGAGCAAGAATGATTTTAGATCGTCTAGGAGCCAGAGCGCCAGGCTTGCCATCATAAAAAACATATTGAAGGCCGGCGCATAGGTATATTCGTGCCGATCAACCAGTCCGCCATTTGGGTTTTCCAGGGGAAGGCTTTCGTACATGGTAGCGATTATCGTTGTAGAGGAGTGTCGAAGTTCTATCAGAGAAGACGATTCCACCAGTGGATCTATCATCGGAATCAAGACCGACAGAAAACCCACACGAAGGGGGCGAATGAGAAAAAAATAGCCCGCTATTATGAGGCAGAAACCAATCCACTTTCTTAGGTAATGGGAGTACCTAGGCGGCAGAAAGCTGGGTGTTTGCTTAGTCATGATGACGAAAGCTTTTGGTGGGCTGGTTGTGTTGTTAGAGCTTCAAAACCATCGGCTATTCGCACCCATAGCATCCACAAGAAAAATATAACCAGATAAAAAATAGTGGTGGTGGAATAATCGTGTGTAAAATCAAAAAACTGAGGGGCCCATTCTTGCATGAGCATGAGGGTGGCGATTCGCAAAATATTCACTAAATAAATGGTGGCTATGCCCATTAGCGAAAAGTACACTCGCGAGCGGTTTTGCCCTGGATAGGCCCAAATAAACCCAAGAAATAAGCCAATAGCCGATATACCTGTGCACCCATCTACCATTTCGATGCCGTTGTTCCCTGCAATGGTCACCACTCGGCCCTGCATCCATACCTCGAAGCCGATAAGCTTGGTTACAAATGCGGCCCCATCAATCACCCTAAGGGCCACCCAATGATCTAGACGCCCATCGGGTAGCAGCCAAAGTTCATAAAGCACATACCACAGCACGAAAATCCCCAGAGCCTTTAAAGCAAAGGTGCGAATGGGGGAAGGCTGTAGCAGTTCACGTACCATCCTAGGCTTTGAAAATGTGATGCCCGTTTTTAGGATTAATGCCTTTCATAGCATTTCTAGTATCAATAATGCAGTCCGACCATTCGGCTAGCTCTGAGTAATCGATATCGGAGTGATTGGTTGATATTAATACCGCATCAAAGCCATTAATGGTTGCTTGATCCCACTCTATAGACTTTCGACCCGTATAATGCACATGCTCACGGGTGGGTGGGATGGTTGGAATATATGAGTCGTAATAGGCCACTTCCGCTCCTAGTTCTTCCAGCAAATGGAACAGCTCAAAGGTGGGTGATTCCCGCATGTCATCCACATTAGGTTTGTAGGCGAGTCCCACTAGGAGGATTTTTGAGCCGTTTACCGCTTTCTTATGGGTATTAAGCGCCTTGATGGTTTGCTCTACTACATATTCAGGCATATGGGTGTTGATTTCCCCAGCCAGTTCAATAAAGCGGGTATTTTCTTGAAATTCACGCGCTTTCCAAGTCAAGTAAAAGGGATCGATCGGAATGCAATGCCCCCCCAAGCCAGGCCCGGGGGTAAACTTCATAAAACCAAAAGGTTTGGTATCCGCCGCATCGAGCACTTCATGTACGTCTATACCCATCTTGGCATACACCACCTTAAGCTCGTTCACCAAGGCGATGTTGACCGAACGAAATACATTTTCGGTAATTTTTACCGCTTCGGCCGTCTTGGTATCACTTACGGGCACGGTTTGTACAATGGCGGTATCATACAAGGCGAGAGCTAGCTTAAGGGCATCTTCGCCATGACCTCCGACTACCTTTGGGATTTTGGCGGTATTAAAATTAGGATTCCCTGGATCTTCTCGCTCGGGGCTATAGGCCACATAAAAATCTTTACCTGCTATGAGGCTCGAATGCTTTTCAAGCAGGGGAATCATCACTTCTTCGGTCGTACCTGGGTAAGTGGTGGATTCCAGAATGACCAATTGACCTTCTCTTAGGTGATGAGCCACTGTTTTGGTCGTGCTGATCACATAACTCATGTCCGGCTCTCGGTACTGATTCAACGGAGTAGGTACACAGAGTAGAATCGCATCGGCTTCTTTCAATCGTGAAAAATCGGTGGTGGCATCGCAATGATCGGAGGCCGCCAAGGATTGCATCATCTCTTTACCAAGGTGTTTGATGTAGGGTGTGCCTGAACGTAGATGGTCAATCTTGGCCTGATCAATATCAAACCCAATAACCGAAAGCCCATTCTCATGAAAAGTCCACATTAGAGGAAGGCCTACATAGCCTAAACCAACGATTCCAACGGTATAGGTCTTTTGTTCAATGCTCGTGAGTAAATCTGAAATCATGTAAGGTAGTTAAACGACGGTATTACTGAGTCGTGATTCGATCAATTAAGAAGTAAAGGGTAAGCGCGGAAGTGGTGATGCTGGTCAACTCCACAATTACCTCACGCATATCGAATGGTTCTTTCTCAGGTTCCAATTCGAAAATAGCACGTAGTATAGCCCCATCATCCACTACAGGGTTATCGCGGAGTAATCCTTTTCGCTTAACACGGAATGTGGCACCATTGGCCTGAGTTAACTGAAAGTATTTAGCCGTATTGGGTTGTAATCCACCCGCTCGATCTAGGTAGTATTTTACTCGCTTACCTTTTTCATACTCTATAAAACCGTCCAAGGCTACATTACCCGTAACCAACACCACTCCTGGCTTTTTGGGAATAGAAATTTGATCCCCCGCTCTAACTAAGAAATCCTGTGTACCCCCACGAAGATTATCTTCAAAATCAATAACTACTTGTTCCTCTCCACGTATGAGTCTAGCACCGTTAGCATAGGCTTCATCGGTGAGTCCACCAGCACGTTCAATAATGGATCGAAGCGGCTCATTACGATTTAAGATGGTGTAGTTTCCAGGGAAGTTCACTTCACCATTTACGGTTATCGTTTGCTGAGTTTCGAAATCCGGATTCGTTCTCACGTACACCCGGTCCATATGTCGCAAGCGAAAACGCTCGGCATTATCCATCAGCGACCAGAATAAATCGTTGGTATAAAATTGATTATGTTCGGCGGGATTAGGTATAAGATTATGAATTAAGAATCGAGCTTTTTGTTGAGGAGTTAATGGCTCCTCGGTTCGGGTAATTTCAACCCGGCCAATAAATGCATTTTCATTAAAGCCCTGAGCTTTGAGTAATAGATCTTTCAAAGTCATATTCTCATCAAAAGTGTAGCGCCCTGGATTCTTTACCGCGCCCTCAATGACCACGTACTTGCCTGTAACCAACTGAACGGTGTTGGGGTAAATACGAATATTGTCATAAGGCTGAAGGAGTTCCAGACCAAAACCGGATTCACTTAGAGCTTCTTCTAGATTGAAGCTAATAATTTCAGTAGTACGTCCATCGGCATTTCTTCGAATTAGGTCGGCCCTATCCAGTAATATTTGCTCCTTATATTCTTCGTCAAACAAGCCTCCGGCCTTAAAAAGCAAATCGTATACCCGTAGGCTATCTCCCCAAGGGTATGAGGAAGGATTTCTAACCGCTCCTCCAATGCTTACTGCCCCAAACTGTCGGATATTATCTAAAGTGTAAATAGTGAGCTGATCTTGTTTTTGTAGAAACAGATTATCGCTGGGGTTTCCTTCGAGAGCACTTCCCAAATTGATGGTTAAATAGGTTTGTGTAAGATCTTCGTTGGTTCTAATAAGTTCTGCTTGGCCCAAATAAGCGTTTTCACGTAGGCTATCTGCCGCTAATATCAGGTCTCGAATGGTTTGTAGTTTTTCATTGAGTTCGAAGGTTCCTGGTTGATCAACCGCTCCGTTTATTTCGACGATGTTGTCGTTAATGCCCGTTATCGAAAACAATTGAATCCGATCACCATCCACCAAACTTATCACTTGCTCACCGCTCATGACCTCACGAAGGCTAAAATCCAACACTTCACGAGCTCTACTCGCGTCGGTCCGCTCAGCCATGGGTATTATTCGATTGATCTGCATTCTGTCGGTATACACCTCGGGTTGTAATCCTCCCGCAAATACTAAGACATCGCTGAAATCTTCACCATCCTTCAGTTCAAATATAGCAGCTCTACGGACGGGGCCTTGAATCCGGATTTCATTGGCTCGGGGTGGAATAAAGATTCTGTCATTATTTAAGAGTGGAGTGTTATCTGCCAAGACCCCATTCAGTAGCAAATCATAAAAATCGACCGAGGTTAGCACTCGCCCATTACGAATAATTCGAATGTCACGAAGCGATCCATTGGTGGTAGGCCCTCCTACGGCGTACAATACATTGAACAAGGTAGCATTCGAAGTAACCGTGTATGCCCCGGGATTGGACACTTCACCCAATACAAAAATTTCAATTGGCTTAAAGCGAGTGACACTTAGGTCCATAAATATAGTGGGTGGCGTTTTTACCAAACCGGCATAACTCTGTGCCAATCGTAACTTGAGTGAATTACGCAATTCTCTTAAGGTTTTACCTGCCACGGTTACTAGACCGATATTTGGGATGTTCGTTCGCCCTTCGTTATCTACTCGTAATTCGTATTGAAACTCGGTGGCTCCCCAAACCGTTAGTCGCAATTCGTCATCCGGCCCAACAACATAGCCTTCATCAACCGGGCCAGGCGTACTTGGTTGGAAGGAATCGGGGCCACTGCCAAATACATTGTATCCAAAATAGGGAAGTCCCTCATTTTGGGGATTCGCGGATGACGGTGGAGTTGGATTGCTCATTTGAGCACTGCTTGGAACTTCTTGCACATCCTCCGAGGAAACTACCGTCTCCGTTAAATCAGTAGGCGTTTGACCTGAAGAGACCGAAGTTGAATTTTGCTGCTCTCGAAGCTGCACTAAATACTGTTGGATTTGATTTTCAGGCACGCCGTTTTGGCGGGCAAATGCCGCTAATTCATTTGGGTTATTCGGGTCAACTCCCGCATTCTGCGCCATTTGTTGGACCTGTTCAAAGCTTAGCCCTCTGGATTGTAACATCTCATCGATACTTTGAGCTTTAAGCGTATGATTAGACGTTAGATTCGGGAGAAATAATGTACAAAGTAGTACTAGCGCAGGCAGTAATAAGAATCGTGGCGACATGGTGGGATAGTTTGATTGATACCTAATCATGAATTAATCTTCTACAGCGTTTTTAAATTGTTCAATAAGTGGGTGCACAAAAATCCACCCAATGGATCCAATGCCCGAAAGCATAATGAATACAATTAAAATAGTGGCACCAGAGGTTTCGTCATCTAGTGGAACTTGAACCGCCTCCAAAGTTTTAAACACGGGCGTTTCCTCCTGCACCTTGAGTTTAGCTTCTTCGTACTGCTGAGTTAGTCCATTGTACAAGTTGAAGGCGATTTGGTACTCGGAGTTTAGTCGTTGTTCTTCGGTTTGAGCTCTCGCCGACAACATACCCTGGTTACTATCACGAAATTCGGCTAAGGTAAGTTGAGCCTCCTCGAAACGAGCTTCGGCGGTGGCCAACTGCTCCTCCACAAAGGTCAAATCTCTAAGCACTTTCTCAGTGCGGTACTCGGTCAGATACTCCGTTAATTCTTTAATGGTATACTCGGTTACCGCAGCCGCGGCTACATTATCGGGTAGGATTACGGATACGGAAACAATGCCGGAACTTTCATCCAATGAAGCGGAAATATTTTGTTTTAAAGTGCTAATTACGCTTCTTTCTTCATTTGACAAATTAAGAACCAATGATTCATTAATTTCTCCAGGGATAGTAGTGATTTTTTCGTTTTCAGGTAGGATAGCCCCTAGTATTTTACCAGGCAATCCGATGGTATAAGATTTGATAATACCCAAAACTTCTGGGCTCTTAAGTTCGGTATAATAATCGAAAAGGGTAGCCTCTTGATTAATGTCCGAGAAATAGAAGGGCTGGTCCATCAACTTGAGCTGAAAATTGGTGCTTTGCACAATATTGGGATATAAATCTACCCGTATAGCATTGCTATTACTGGTATAGGAACCCCCACTCACTCCCAACAGTCCCCCATATTGACGTAATAAACTACTTGCTCCACCTTGACTCTCGGTGGAATACTCCGGCATTAAAGTGGCCGTACTTTTATACTCTTTGGGGCTGAGTAGAGCGGCAAATACCCCAATTACGGCGCCAAGGGCAACCACTTTTATAATGAACATTCGCTTCGACCAAATGGTTTTGGCCAGTTCTAAGAGGTCAATTTCATCCTCGTCGTATTGATAGCCATAATCGGCAGGTACAATCTTGTACTCCTGCGGTATTTGTGGCAATCGCTGCTCTGTAGATGAGGTTTCTTTTTCTTTATTATCCATACCTATAATTTACCCAAATATATCCTCAAAAACTTTTTGTACCAATTCTACTTTCATAGAGGGTTTAAATCATGATTTATTAATTACCAAAAATATAGATTTCTTCAGATTGATGCACATTATTAAGGTGTTAAGCTGAAACCTCACCACCTAACCAATACTTGCACTTTAATTACTTGCTGCACCGGTCCCCTAGTTTGGTTTTGTTCACTCCCAATGCTTGGGGTATCGGGGTAGTTTCGCACGCTGTATTTAAATTGAACACTTAAATGTTGGCCTATGCTAAGATTGCTTAGCACATACCACTGGTTACCCTGCCCCAGCCACATGGGAATATGAAAAGCGTACCTTAGGTCTTGTTCGTAGGTGTAGATTCGGGCGTCGAAGTCAAGGATGTTGAATTGAGTCCAACGCATATCTATGGTCAAGGAATTCGATTTTTTTACGGCCTTATGGATTCGAAGTTCGTGATAAAATAGAGTGCCAAACGAGCGGGTGGTTTGATCTTTGAGCTTAACGGCTGCACTTGTGTTTGGTTTGTTCAGGTGGGACTGGTTACGGTAGTTGTAGTGAGTGAAAATCCGGCTACGAATTCGCAACCATGGAGTGGGTTGAAGCTGGATCTGCGAACTGCTTTTAAATTTTTGGGTGGCTTCTGAGGTCTCATTTTTTTGCATCATGAGCACCGTTTTAAAAGAAATCAGCTCATTTGGCCGCCACTCGGAATCCAAGCTCATTCGCTGGCGATGCTCGACATACTTTTGATTATAGCCCGGCAAAAGTCGTTGACCGTATTCGAGCTTTAGTCGTACTTCCAGCTTGGGTATCCCATCTATGGTAGCGGCTAATCCAAATCCTTTTTGGTTTTGTCCGTTTGCAAATAAACCCACGCTTGAGCGCTGATTGGTGCGCAAAGAAGGCGATCGAGCCGCATCTGGAGCTAGGTAGAACACACTCTCGAGCATCCCCCAACTCTGCTCACGGAGCCATTGGACTTTCGTAAAGAACCGGTCAGTATTTTGGTAGCTTAGCTCGGCACTAAGTTGGTTCTGATTTTGGCTTGTTCGGGCATGAAATTGCCAGTAACCTTTGGAGTGATTCGAAATACTAAGTTCGGAATGCCACGTACTCGTCTGCATGGGCTCCTTGAGGTTTTCTAGTTCATAAGCCAATCCAAGACTCCTCTGCCGTTTAAAATCCTGTAACTCTAGCGACCAACGCGTCAAATAAAAATTGTTATCATGCGTAGCTTGTAAAGCTGTCAGCTCCACTAATTGGGGGGTAGTCGGCTTTGAAAATTGAACATGTGCTCCCCATCCTTTTACGGATGAAAAATCCGAAAAGCCTCTGTAAGCCCGCAATCTAGAGCTAAAGGATGAGGGTTTGATATCCCCTGCAATCAGGGATTTCAGGGTTATGGTATGTTTATTTCGTTGCTGCAGGTACAAATTGCTTAGCCCGAAATGAGCACTCTTAGGCGTTAGGGTTTGCGAGACACCAACAGGCTTATCAAGGCTAAGATGCCATGATGCGTGAGATGAACTCCAGGCAATACGCTGCTTAGCTGCCCATAGCCCGGCTTCGTAGCGGGGAATTGGAGCTCTATGACCTTCGAGTGGCTCCAAAATTCTGGACTGATTACTGAGTAATTCGGTCTTAGCTCCATCAACCCAAAAAGGTAGTCGGCTGTAGAGCACCTGAAACTGTTCTCGGCCGGTTTCAACCCGAAAAAAAGGGGCTAATAATTCAAAACGCTTGGGTCCAATGCCGGGTACTTTAAGTAAGTCGTATGGGGATTCGAAGGGCTTAGTGCGACGATATTCAAAGATTGCCGTGATGCTAGGGCGCAGATGAGGAAGCCATTCTAGCAGCGGAATAGCATAGAAATCGGCTCTATTCGCCGTATTTAGGGCGATTGGGCTATATATATAAGGTATCAACTCCTCCCAAAGTGAGTTAGCAGAGAAGGCGTATGGTTTTTCCTCTGGGTTGGTGATTTCGTCTAGAGATAGCCGGTCTAGCAGTTCTTGATACACGCGTTCCATGGCTTCATAGCGATCTTCATTAATTAAGTTTTGGCCATAGATAGCGGGTGTACTATAGAGTGCAATAAGCCCAAATAAAAACGCTAGTAATGGATATCGCCTAGTCATTCGGCACCCTGAATTGTAGATCTAAAGCAGGGCTCCAACCGAGATGCGGATGGGTGTATAGGGCGATGTGAACGGACAGCTGATTTCGAAAGATGCCGATGCCGGAATAATATTTAAGAGGCAAGAGAGAAACTCCTGACTTGAGTTGGAGGCGAAGTGGGTTGTGTGCATGGGCCGATTGCCAATCCGTCCATGTTTGAGCCAAACGCAGGGTGACTGGGTAGGATTCCTCCCACTCAAATTGCACATAACTGATGGGTACTTTGGGATTCGCGGGATTATGTCGAAGGCTGGTTTTCAGGCGTATGGGAAGTCGTTGGAGGCGTGATTGATTTTTGTAGATTCGGGGTTCGGTGCTGCGCCAATGACCTCGAGCTAGATTATCAATGGAATGATGTAAGCTGAGCGTTTTACTAATACTTGTTTGTAGGCTGAGGTTGAATGACAGGGCAAATAAACTTGAGTAAGGACGTGCAAAGCCCATCCGCTGAATATCCGTTGCGAGCCCCACCCTTAGCTTGGGCCATGCGCGTGCAAATGCGAAACGGATGATTGAGTGACGCATTCGCTCGTCGCCCGAATCATAAAATCCAAACCCCAAGGCTAGCTTCGTTGGGTACGGGAGGACATAGGCGAGGCGATGTTCCTGAAGGCTTTGGAGCTGATAGGGCTGATGGATGAGAAATCCTACCTCATGATGGCTGGATTTATGGGCGTTTTGATTTTGTGCGTGCTGCGTACTATCAAGCATTTGAGTGGGGTCATTCCAAACCGCCCAAACCCGGTCTTGCAAGCCCAACGAAACCCCACCCACCCCTACCGCCCCAGCCCCAACACCCACCTGTGCCACAAGAACCGGCTGGGAAAC
>CAKZLH010000048.1 GCA_937125285.1 uncultured Balneolaceae bacterium
CTACGGTTAATAATGCGAATCAGACCACCGATGTAACGCATACCTACGCAACGGCTGGGGAGTACTATGTTAGTATAACGGGTACAGTAACGACCTTTGGTAGAGTTAATTACCCGAATGCTAATAAATTAATAGAGGTAGTTTCGTTTGGAGATTTAGGGATAAAGAGTTTGAATTATGCATTTATGTCTGCTACTAACTTGACTTCGGTACCACAGGTTTTACCCGCTTCAGTCACAAACCTAAAAGCCACATTTCATGGTGCTAATTCTTTTAATGATCCTGATATAACTTTGTGGGATATTAGTAATGTTACCGATATGTCTTCCATGTTTCTAGATGCTACATCATTCAATCAGCCAATTGGTAGCTGGAATACAGAGTCAGTCACAACAATTAGAGATTTGTTTAAGGGGGCTGACGCGTTTAATCAAAATATCAGCGCATGGAATACAAGCAATGTTACTGATATGGAAGGGGTATTTAGAAATAACGACGCATTCAACAATGGTGGAGATCCTAATATTGGGAATTGGAATACCTCTAATGTAACGAACATGACCTATATGTTCCAGGGGGCTACCGTTTTTAATCAACCAGTTGGTGGATTCGAAGTAGAGAATGTTCAGTTTATGACCGGTTTGTTTAATAATGCCATTGCATTTAATAATGGCGGTGTTGATGACATTAAGAATTGGGTTTTCAGTCCGACATTGACAGGAATGTTTGCATTGTTTCAAAATGCTCAAAACTTCAATCAAGACATTAGTTCTTGGAATGTAAGTACCATCACAAATATGGAATTTATGTTCAATGGAGCCAATGCTTTTAATCAAGATATTAGTACATGGGATGTGAGTAATGTGACTACTATGACACATCTATTTTCAGGAAATGATATGACATTTAACCAAAATCTAGCTTCTTGGGATATTGGTAAAGTGACTTCAATGTCTAATATGTTTGCCAATATGAGCAGCTTATCCAAAGAAAACTATACCAGTACCTTGATCGGTTGGGGACAACAAACCGTGCAAAATGAGGTTACTCTAGACGCACCCAATATTCAGTATGATTATGTGGCCTATCATGACCGGCAAAACCTCAAAGATACCTATGGATGGACCATTATTGATGGTGGGCTTTACTATAACGAAGTTAATTCGTGGGAAGATCTTCACAACATCCGAAATGATCTAACGGCGGCTTACAAATTGATGCAGGATTTAGGGCCAAATGATCCAGGGTATACCAGTTATGCAATAGTTCACACCGATAACAATTTCGGTCTTGGTTGGGAGCCTATCGGATGGGGAATTACGGCAGGTTTTAGTGGCCTGCTTGATGGTAATGGTTATTCAGTGAGTGGATTTAAATTTTATGGTACTAGTAATACTTCTAGAATTGCATTTATTTCAGAACTAGATGAAAAAGGTTGGGTGAAGAATTTTGGAGTAGAAGATTTTTTGATTTCTGGAGAAAATAGTGGACTTGGAGATAATTCTGCTGGATTGATAGGCATAAATAATGGCCGAATAGATTCTAGTTATGCCAAAGGATCTGTTATAGTAAGTCAGACTAATCATAATAGTTCAAGCATTGGTGTTCTTGTTGGCTTCAATAATACGAACGGTAGAATAGTTGAGAGTTTTAGTGCAGGTTCAGTTGTAGCAAAATCAAGAGTGGGAGGTTTGGTAGGGAAAAATGATGGGATAATTAAAAACAGCTATACAACCGCTAGCGTTAA
>CAKZLH010000049.1 GCA_937125285.1 uncultured Balneolaceae bacterium
CCCTTTTTCAAATGCATCTTTTCGTAGTAGGTCTGAATTTCACGAAGACCAACTGGGCCTACTTGATCAGGTACCGTATTTACATCCTGAGAATAGATATTTTCACTGATATACACTTCCTTAAGGTTATGAGCCTTAAGTTGCTCGATGGTAAATTCAAACAATTCAGGACTATCCGTCTTCAGGTGCACCCTTCCTCCAGGGATGAGCAAACGTTTATAAAGATCCAAGAATCTAGTAGCGGTTAATTTTTTACGATCTTTCTTAAGTTGTGGGTCTGGGAATACAATCCAAATATCTTGTACCGTGTGGTCTTCTATATAGTGATCTAAATGCCCAATATAGGCGCGCAGAAAAGCTGCATTAGTGAGCGATAGATCTATGGCTTTTTGTGCACCCACCCACAATCGATTTCCTTTAATATCCACTCCAATATAATTGTATTGGGGATTACGCTCGGCTAATCCTGTCGTGTACTCGGCTTTACCACAAGCTAATTCCAAGACCAGAGGCTGATCATTTTTAAAAATTGAAGTACGCCAAATATCTTTTTGAAACCCTTCTCCATGAGGGTATGAGGTCCACTCTATCACGTGGTCAAACTCGGCAACTTGTTGAAACCGTTTATGTTTTATCTTCGGCATCTAATGGGTCGTGATTCGTTACTTATGGTGAGAGGCGAGCCATCGACCATGTTGGACCTTCTTGGGTGTATCGAATACGGTCGTGAAGACGGCTAGCTCTTCCTTGCCAAAATTCAATCATGTTTGGCTCTATTTCAAAACCTCCCCAATGTGTCGGAAATGGCACTTTAGTGCCTTCAGGATACTCATTATTTAAGTCCTCTAGCCTGTCTTCTAGTAATGTTCGGCTGCTCAGTATCTCACTTTGATTCGATGCCCAAGCACCTAACTGACTCTGATGAGGTCTAGAAAAAAAGTATTCTTGCGACCGCTCTTTAGATATCTTAGATGCCCTCCCTTCTACTCTAACCTGCCGTTCAAGTTCAGGCCAAAAAAAGGTCATACTCACCCAAGGATTGGCTTGAATCTGCTGGGCCTTATG
>CAKZLH010000050.1 GCA_937125285.1 uncultured Balneolaceae bacterium
ATTCATGATGAGTTACAACTACGCTACGATCGCATGACCGGTCCAGCTAATATCTACCGCAAAGCTAGAGAGCTTGGATTCATCAATGCCGGACCTGCCGATTATGTATTGGAGGTGCCCTAGTATGCAGGAGTATCGCAGTTCCATAATGAGTCGTATGTTCATCATGCTGGGGGTACTTTTTTTACTTCCAGCTGCGCTATTTTTGCAACTTGTTCGCATCAACTATATCGAAGGAGCGGGTTTACGCACACTTTGGAATAAACAAGCCGTTACCGAAATCCCCATTCCTGCCGAACGAGGCAATATCTACGACCGACATGGCACCTTACTGGCCACCAATACGGTCGATTATAAAATGGCTCTGGATCCAAAAGTGCCCGGAATGACCACTTCTCAGATAGATACCGTTTTAATCACGCTTGGTCGAGAAACAGGTAAGGGCACGGCTTATTATCGAAATCTACTTCAACAAGCTCCCTCCCGTTCACGATATATTGTCATGGAAAAGGCGCTCAACGGCAGCCAAAAAGAGCGTCTCGCAGAGTTGGGTATTCGAGGGGTCATTTTAGAGGAGAACTATCGTAGGAGTTATACCTTTGGTTCTTTGGCCGCACATACCATGGGTTTTGTTAACCATGAAATGAATGGTCGAATTGGATTAGAAGCCCACTATAACACCGAACTAAAAGGAGTTGACGGTGTGCAACAGGTTCGAAAAGATGCTCTTCAGCGAGTATTCGAATATGTTGGCGCCCCTAAACGATTACCTACCGAAGGGTATGATCTACACACCACCATAGATGCCACCATTCAAGCCATCCTAGAAGACGAACTTCAAGTTGGGGTGGATCGCTACAAAGCGAATTATGGCACGGGCATAATCATGGATCCTCGTACGGGCGAAATACTAGCCATGGCGAACTACCCAAGTTATGATCCAAACGAACCTGGGGCTATAGATGCCGAAAATCGTAGAAATTTTGCCATTGCCGATATGGTGGAGCCTGGTTCAACCTTCAAATTGGTGACCGCAATTGCTGCTGTTGAGCAGAATGTCATTAAAAAAGATGAAGTATTCGAAACACCTGAAAATGGAGAGGTGATCATTCACGGGCTCCCACTTCGAGATCATGACCCTCTAGGAAACATGCGTTTTGAGCAGGTGATTCAACAATCTTCCAATGTGGCTACGGCTGAAATTGCCATGAGACTCGATAATGACACCTTTTATCAATACATGCGCAATCTTGGATTTGGCACCCCTACTTATGTGGATATCGCGGGTGAAGAAAGCGGTCGCATGACCAAACCCTACGAATGGAGTTTAGTAAGTTTGCCTTGGCTTTCCCACGGCTATGAACTGCTTACCACACCCATACAAATTACCCAGGCGTATGCGGCTTTTGCCAACCGTGGAGATTTAATGCGGCCTTACTTGGTACGTACCATCACCGACAGCAATGGAGAGGTGGTACAGGAAACTGAGCCCACCCGCATTCGAAAAGTTGCCAAAACCAAAACAATCGATCAGTTGTATCCTGTTTTCGAAAGCGTGGTCAGTGATTCGGGTACGGGAGATTTAGCGCAAATAGATGGTCTGCGAATAGCAGGGAAAACAGGTACCGCTAAAAAAGTAGTAAACGGGGTGTATTCGAATCGTTATCGCGGTTCTTTTGTAGGATTTTTTCCGGTTGAATCACCCAAATATGTGATTTACATCATGCTAGACGAGCCGAAACCCGTTGGATACGGTGGGTATACTGCGGCTCCTATTTTTAAGCAGGTAGCTCTTCGAATTGCCGGCTTAGATCAAGAGCTCCAAGATAATCTGTTAGAGCAAACGACCCCTTCGCGGCCTTTTGCTATCGCTCCATCGCTCATTGGGCTCGAAAGAGAGCAGGCGAAAGAGGTACTCTCTTCCATGTATGTCCCATTCGAAGTCAGTGGAAAAGGGGCGTGGATACTAGAACAAAATCCGGCGGCTGGTGATACGCTTTTTGCAAAGTCACACATGCAATTAACCACCTTAAGCGCCGAGGAATTATACAATCCTCATCGTGATAAGACTGAAGCTAAAGCGGCAACTTCAACCGATTCGGAGACAGAAATTGAACGGATTCAACTTCCGGATGTGCGCGGCATGAGTATGCGAACAGCACACCATGTACTTACCGGACTCGGCTTAGAAGTCGAACGCATTGGCTCGGGAACCATCTATGCTCAGTTCCCGCTTGCAGGTGATATTACTCGGCCTGGTCGCACCGTGACCTTACGAGGAAAAGCTCGCTCCATGGAGAATGTAAGCACAAAAGTGGAGGGACAGCCATGAGTGCACCTACTACGCATTCACCTAGCTTGCATTCAAAAGTGCTGAGTATTCAGGATGTTCAAGTGATTTGTCAGCCATTAGCCAAGCATATCGAAGAACCCGATCTTAGTTTCCAACAGGTTGTTCAGGATTCTCGTGACATTCCAAGCCAATCTGTTTTTGTGGCTATCCGAGGTACTCGGGTCGATTCTCATGGGTTTATTGCCGAACTGGCCACACGCACCGATCTACTGATTATCGGTGAAGATGCCCCGGAATCTCATCCTGAAGTGGCCAACTACATGCAGGTTGAAAATTCACGCGCCATATTAGGCCCCCTAGCCCAAGCTTTTGCCGGTGACCCCTGGCAGCACTTGCAGGTTATCGGCATTACGGGTACCAATGGAAAGACCACCACAGCTACGCTTATCTATGAGCTCTTACAGAATGCTGGAAAACCGGTAAGCCTCCTAGGAACCGTATCCAAGCGCATATTAGATCAGGAAATTCCCTCGGCCCTCACCACATCCGATGCCATCGAATTGGCTCAGGACATGAAACAAATGGTTGAAGCAGGCTCGAAATACTTGGTTATGGAGGTCTCCTCTCATGCTTTGGATCAATATCGAGTTCACGGAATTCCTTTTACGATAGCCGTTTTCACGAATATCACGCATGATCACCTAGACTATCACGGCAGTTTTGATGCCTA
>CAKZLH010000051.1 GCA_937125285.1 uncultured Balneolaceae bacterium
TTCCAAAAAGGTTCTGATGTGTCATAATTGTTAAACAGAAAGTTGAGCGTTCCAGATAAAACCGCATCAATTTTTTCAACCTTATCTCCACTCTTTAATAAATCACCAGCCGTTGAAATTACGGGCAATCCAGCACCGACATTGGTTTCGAATAGAAAACGAGCGTGATATTTTGTGGCTGTTTTTTTTAGATGTAAATAATGATCAAAATCAGATGAACAAGCTACTTTATTGGGAGTAACTATAGAAATACTATGTTTTAGAATGGGTTCGTAATAGGTAGGGATATCATAGGTTGCTGTGCAATCCAAAAAGATACTATTGCGTAAATTCATTTCTACCATAGTATCTAAGAACCCTTGCATGTCCATGTCTATAGTGCTCGATTGTAGAGCACTATCCCAATCTTGTAGTGAGATACCACTTTCGTTAAACACCATTTTTCGTGAATTAGCTAAACCACAAATTCTAAGGTCTATTTTTAACTCTTGTGATAGAAATTCTTGCTGTTGAGCAATTTGTTGGAGCAAGGTTTTACCCACATTTCCAGCGCCCACTAGAAATAAACTGTATTTCTTAGTATCCGATAAGAAAAAGCTCTCATGCAAAGTATTCAGAGCTTTCTTTAGATTCTTTCGGTCTATAACTACCGATATATTACGTTCCGTGGAACCTTGAGCAATGGCTTTAACATTAATCCCATTATGGGAGAGGGCATCAAATAGGGTTGAACTAATTCCAATTTGTTGTCGCATTCGGGTTCCAACCAATGCAATAATGGATAGATCGAATTCTACATGAAGGGGATTTACTTTCCGGAGTCTTATTTCATTAGAAAATTCAGTTTCAATGGCATTCTTTGCTAATTCAGCATCATTTTTAGCAATACCTACTGTGATTGTATGCTCAGAAGATGCTTGAGTAATCATGATGACATTTATACTATGTCTACTGAGTACCGAGAATAATCGGTACGAAAAATTTGGTACGGCTACCATACCTGAGCCCGATAGGGTACAAAGAACTACTTCCTCAATGCTCGAAATCCCTCTAACCGGATAATCACTCTCACTTCCATCCACAGTGATACAGGTTCCAGGATCTGCATGGGCAAAGGTGTTTTTAATCCAAACAGGTATTTTAGCATCCAGTACCGGTTGAATAGTCGGTGGATAGATTACTTTTGCCCCAAAATGGGAGAGTTCCATAGCTTCTTCATAGGACAGATTATCTATGGGGCGGGCGTTTCGAACCATTTTTGGGTTCGCAGTCATCATTCCACTAACATCCGTCCAAATTTGTAATTCCTCTGCCTCTATAGCTGAAGCGATCAATGCAGCCGTATAATCCGATCCGCCTCTTCCCAATGTGGTAATATGATTTTTACTGTTTGAAGATGCAACGAATCCTGGAAATACATAGACCAACTTATCTCCAGTAATTTTTTCTCTTAGCAGGGAATAGCTAAGCTCAGTATCTACAACCGCATTCCCAAATTGAGCATCTGTTTTGATATAAGCTGTAGCATCACATAGTTGAACACCGTCTAATTGCGCACTTAGATAGGAAGCAATAATGGTAGAGGAGAGGCGTTCACCAAAGCTAAGCACCAAATCGGATGACCTAGGGGAGAGTTCACCCAGTAAAAAAACACCTCTTAATACATCTTCTAAATCATTTAGAAGAACTTTTGTCTGTGTTAGAATAGAACTTCTATGAGTAAGTGGAATAAGTTGGTTACACAATTGCAGATGTCGTTGTTCAATTTCTGCAAATAAATCTGTGTAGTGAACATTACCAGAAGCAGCCAGATGAGAAATATCGACTAACTGATTCGTTACCCCACCGAGAGCAGACACCACAACTACTTGGGGTACATTCTCTTGATGAATAGAGGCTACTATTTCTTTTACATGAGATAAACTTTCCGCGGTACCTACCGATGTGCCGCCAAATTTAAGAACTTTCATAACTTCGAATAATTGATGTGAGTATTGCGAAGGTACGCATAATAAAGCTGTGTAACCTAAAAACTATACCCTTTTATTGAGCAAATATTCAATAGCCATTCGGTTAAATATGGTAGGCTTCTCAACATTACATACATGCCCACAATTGGGTACAATTTGTAGAGTAGATTGCGCATGATGTTGTACAATGGTTCTAGCAGCTGGTAAGAACATATGGTCTTGATCTCCCATGATGTACAAGAAGGGTACCGTTGTGTCTTTTTCTTTAAAAAATCTCAACAATGGATTGAGTCTTTTGGTTAAACCAAACCATCGTATAAATTCTTTTTGATAAAGTTTTTTGGCCTCATTAATAAACAAGTGTCTAGCTTTTTTATGACGTTTCCTTGGCATAATAATCCAAGCAAAAAGACGATACAACCACATGTATGGGATAACTTTTTTGAAAAAATTACCAATCTGAACCAATACCCTCGAGCGTATGTCTAATCGAGTAATAGCGCCACAAAGAATACCTGAATGCATTCTCTCTGGAGACATTTCTGCTATTTGTCGAATAATAATAGTCCCGAGTGATACCCCAACAAAATGAGCTTTTTGAATAGATAGAGAATCTAAAACCGTTAATACATCTTGACTTATATTCTCAAAATTGTACTCATTGTTATAGTATTGTTCAAAAAAGTCTTTTGATTTACCGTGCCCTCTTAGATCTACAAGCAGTAGGTTAAAGTTATCCTGAAAGGCTTTTATTTGTTGAAACCAAATTGATGAACTCCCCCCAGCGCCATGAATAAATACTACCCATTCAGACTGATTATCTTTAACGTACGTTTTATGATAGAGCATTCGTGACGAATAAATTAGTAATTCAAAATATTGTGTTACTATTGTTACCTTATAATAGTACAAAATATACGAATTCTATAGCTAGCAGTGGAACTAATTCGATTAATCTTCAGGCTACCATTACTTCTCATTAGCACATTATTCCATGTGATATTAATCGTAGCATTTTATCCTCTGCGATTTTTTGGCCATAGTTATGCCTATGTTGTAGGATACTTCACTCAGAGTTGGGGGCGTTCGCTTCTCGCGATAACAGGTGGCAGAATCAAAATACAAGGGACCCCACCAGAACCTCCATTTTTTTTGGTATCGAACCATTTAAGCTACGTGGATATATGGGTATTATTTACTTGTTTGAGAGCTACATTTATTGCAAAACACGATTTAAAGCACTGGCCAATCCTTGGATTAGCTATGCGTCTAGGCGGAATTATCTTCATCAATAGAACGAATAAAACAGATATTCCTAGAGTAAATGAATTGATATCTCGAGAACTGACACCAGCGAGAGGACTTATTGTATTCCCCGAGGGAACCACCTCTATAGGCACTGAATTGATTCCATATAATTCACCCTTATTCGAGATACCAGCAACCCTGCATCAACCAGTTAATGCTGTAATAATTACCTATACCAATAAAAAGGGTAGTGACCGATCACTCGACGGTGAATCTAATGTGTGCTGGTGGGATGAGACGTCATTTTCTAAACACTTCCTAGATCTAATCTCGAAACCTGGATATATCGCAACGGTTACCTTCTCAAAGGTATCATGGAAATCAGGTAATCGAAAAGAATTGCGGAATCATGTTTTTTCATGGTCCAATGAACAGTACGACCTGATGAAGTATGACCATTTCAGCCCGTAATCTATCTACGTTTGTGTTGGAAAAAATTTTTCAATAAATACTCCGAATCCATTTCCAAAATGCCTTGAATCACTTCGAAAGTGTGATTCAAATGGCCATCATGATGTAAGTTATAAATAGAACCACAGGCTCCATACGATGCATCTGAGGCGGCATATACTACTTTAGTTATCTTAGACCAAGCCAATGCACCCGCACACATTGGGCAGGGCTCAAGGGTAACATACATGGTGGCATCCTTGAGATATTTATGGCCAATAGTTTGAATCGCAGAAGATATAGCTATCATCTCGGCATGTGCCGTAGGATCATTTAATTTTTGAACTTGGTTATACCCTTTACCTATTATCTTGTTTTCATAAACAATAATGGCCCCCACTGGGACTTCATCTTCATCAAAAGCAACCTCTGCTAGTTGCAGGGCTTTCGCCATATATTTCTGGTGAATTTGCCAAATGGAATCATTGTTAATCATA
>CAKZLH010000052.1 GCA_937125285.1 uncultured Balneolaceae bacterium
GCCCCCTCCTCTTGACCAATAGAAATATGCCCTTTTGATGAATAAAATTTCCATTGTTCCTTGGTCGAAATGAGGTATAAAATATCTAAATCCATTATGCGTTTTGTTTAATTCTCTTTCTACGTTTGGGTTTATGTTGATTTTCTAGAGTCTGTTGAACAACAAATCGCACAATCGAAGAGGCAATATCTTTTTGGGTAGCACGCTCTATACCTTCTAATCCAGGAGATGAATTCACTTCTAGAATTAGTGGACCTCTTGAAGATTGCAGTAAATCGACTCCTGCAATGGGTAGACCCATGGCTTTAGCGGCTGTTTTTGCAGCTTCACGCTCCTTGGCACTTAAACGGATTAGAGTACCTGTTCCTCCTTGATGTAAATTAGATCGAAACTCTCCCTCTTTGGATTGACGTTTCATAGCACCCACTACTTTTCCATTCACAACAAATGCACGAATATCGGCTCCCTTCGACTCTTCAATAAATTCCTGAACAATCACTCGAGCCTTCATGCTATGAAAAGCTTGTATAATTGATTGTGCAGCCTTTTTAGTAGGAGCTAAAACAACTCCAAAGCCCTGTGTACCTTCTAATAGTTTAACAATGAGTGGTGCTCCACCTACAGAATCTATTAAGGTGTCAACCTCCTTTGAATAATTGGTGAAAACCGTTTTTGGTAGGCCCACTCCTGAACTAGCTAATAACTGTAGACTTCTGAGTTTATCTCGTGATCTAACCAGTGCTTGAGAGTGTACCGCAGTAAATACGTTCATCATTTCAAATTGACGAACCACGGCAGCCCCATAATAGGTTACACTCGAACCAATTCTGGGAATTACAGCATCCAAGAAATCTAAGCTTTCACCTTGATAGTAAATTTTCGGATCATCTTGCTCAATATTTATATCACATTTAAGATGATCAATGATATGAGCAACATGTCCTTTTGCCTCTATAGCCTGCTTGAGCCGTCGAGTAGAATATAAATTTGGATTGCGGGATAATATCCCTATTTGTAAAGCCAAGCTGAATTCCTTGTTCGTTAATTATGATTCATGGTCATTACTGCTATATAGTTGATTTTCGAATACCTTAGACTACATTTGATCTAGAAACATCAACTAAAAAACGGTTTAATAGGAATTTTCGCCCTAATAGAACCGGGTATTTCATTTCTGATCGATCGGTTAACGATAGTTCAGTTTCAATCAATTGATCGTTTAATTCTATAACTGTTGATACAAAGAAACGGGATTCAACAGAACCATTCGAGCTTTTTACATCCCGTACATCTGAAATTGGCACCTCAAAAATCTTATGATTATAAGCAGAATGTTCAGGATCCAATAATTGAAAACGCACCCACTGTTGACCATTTTTTTCGAAAGAATGAATATGATTACAATGTATGCTTGAAGAATAGGCCCCTGTATCAACTTTTGCTTCTAACCCAATTAAGTCCCAGCTAGGTATATTAATCCTTTCTAATCTTCCAATGATGTGTAATTCGCTTTTCGTCAATACAATTATTTTTATTCTTTAAAAAATAAGGCATTTTTCACAAAACAAATACACCCAGTTGAAATATGATAAATAAACCTACCTTATTCCTAGACAAAGAAAAAACGCTTAATAACATTGATCGAATGGCGTCCAAGTTCTTGGAGCAACGCATTCACTTTCAACCACATGCAAAGACACATCAATCACGAGCAATAGCCAACTGGTTTAGAGATTTTGGGGTGAATTCTTTAACGGTTTCTAGTATTGAAATGTTGAGTTATTTTGCAAATGATCAATGGGATAAATTACTGCTAGCCTTACCCATTCATCCAGTGATTTTCAGGCAACTTAATGATTGGAACAATAAAATTGACCTAACGGTCATATCAAGTTCTCTAAAGCATATCCGTACTTTTAACAACATTTTGGATAAACCTATTAAACTATTAATTGATTGTGACCCCAAATATGGACGCACGGGGATACCAATTCATGATCATGAGAGCATTTCAATTTTAATTAATGAGGTTAAAGCTCTAAAGAATATTCAACTATCTGGATGTTATCTACATGCAGGGCATTCATACAACTGCTCTTCAATTGAAGAAATACAAAGGTTTTATTCATCCCAATCAGAGCACATTAAAGCTTTAAAAAACACGTTTCAGACTCCTATTTACTTTGGAGATACACCGACCTGTTCCGTAGCAAATAACTTTAGCAATATTGACGTTGCAACGCCTGGAAATTTTGTCTTTTACGATCTTATGCAAGCTACCATAGGAAGCTGTAATGTTGAAGATATTTCTATTGAGCTAGCATGCCCCATAATCGACTGGAAATCAAATGGGAATCAGGCTCAATTAATTATTCATGGAGGAGCTGTTCATTTTTCAAAGGATTCCATGATCATTAATGGGCAAACCATCTATGGCCAATTATCAGGCTACCCAAATATTTATGTTCATAAATTATCTCAAGAACACGGACTAATATATGGGCCTACTCCACTAATAGAAATGTTAGCTGAACAAACTCAAGTAAACATCTACCCTGTTCATTCTTGCTTAACAGCCCAATCCATGGGGTTCTATATTGATCGTGAAAATGGTTTAGAGTATGATCATATGTCGAAGAACCATTGATCCTTAAAGTCTAAAAGAACAATTAGACAATAACTGGCTCTTCTAATAGGGTTAGACTACCCTTCTGGGCATCCATTTTTGCGTGAATACCAACGGGTATCGTACTATTGTCAGATTCATGGCTAATTAAAGCACCATAATAGGCTGGTATACCCAATGGTTGAATATGATCCTCAAATACTTGCATTAAGCTCAGACTATTGGATCCAGCATCACAATTAGTACACTTACCAAAAACTAAACCACTTATGTTAGAAAGTATCCCCGATAATTTTAACTGAGTTAACATCCTATCCACCCGATAAACGTCTTCTCCAACATCTTCTAAATAAAGAATAGCTCCTTTAAAATCTGGCAAGTATTCAGTGCCTAATAACGAACATAGCACCGTTAGATTACCACCTAGCAATATTCCACTGGTTGTCCCTTCTGAAATTACCATATGAGTGTACTCATCTTGATCATTCTTTCGAGGTAGATAGGTGACTTTATCACCTGACACTAATACATCACGAAAATTTCGTTCAGTATACTCATTCCAACTCGAGGTGCCAACTGGACCATGAAAAGTGTGCAATCGACTTTTATTCCAAATCGAAAGGTGTAATGAGGTTATATCACTAAAGCCGCAAAGAATTTTTGGGTTCTTACGGATAACATCAAAATCCAGATAGGGTAGTATTCTGTTGCACCCCCACCCTCCTCTAATGCATAAAATCGCATCTATTTCTGGATTAATAAACATCTCCATTAAGTCATGAGCTCTATCTTGATCAGT
>CAKZLH010000053.1 GCA_937125285.1 uncultured Balneolaceae bacterium
ATGATCATCCCTTTTTGGGAAGCTCTGTTCACGATGATATCCGCCATGATATGATCGATATCTGTGGATTCGGAATACTGAACAATTTCTACGGTTGCAGAGTAGGGGAGTTCTTCATGATAGTTGAGAAAGAGTTGCTCCCGAATAAATTCGGAAACAAAAAAACGTAAGGGATGTTCGCTTAACTCATCTTTTGGGAAAAGAGCCGGTCCTTGCGGTAAAACAACTTTAAAGGTTGAGATAAGTTCATTTAAACCTATTTCTTGAAGCGCTGAAATGGTATGAATCCCTGAAAAACGAAACGACTCAGCGTATTCGTTTGTTAGCTTTTGCGTCCATTCTTCGGGCACGGCATCTACTTTGTTAAGCACTAATAGCACCGGTTTTTGCTGCTTACGCAGATGCTCTATAAGCTCGTGGTCGAGATAGGAATCAGGTCTATTTTCGTGTTCATCCTCTGTAGTTTGAGTGGATTGTTTTTGCTCTTTCTGATGTTTTAAAAAGCTGCTTTTCAAATCCACTAGACATAATAGGATATCGGCCTCTTTTTCTGCTTTTTCAACAAATCGCATCATCGCCTTTTGCAGCTCATAGCGAGGGTCTATAATTCCTGGGGTATCCAAAAATATGACTTGAAGATCATCATCACTGAAAATCCCCATGATTTGATGACGGGTTGTTTGTGCTTTGTGCGTAGCGATGGATAGTTGACTACCAATTAAGGCATTCATCAGGGTGGACTTTCCAGCATTTGGTCGCCCTAAAATTGCAACATAGCCTGATCGATGGGTAGTGGTAGGCATGATTAGTGCCCTTTTGCGTTTTCCATAATCGACAGGTACGCTTTTACGGTTGTTTCTAAACCATGGAAAATGGATTCAGATATAAGCGCATGTCCGATACTAATATCTGCTAAGTGGGGAACATGCTCTATAAAAGCCGCTAGATTTTTCTGATTTAAGCCGTGCCCAGCATTAATTTTTAATCCAAGAGAATGTGCTAGAATAGCAGCCTCTCGCAATCGATCAAGCTCTTTGTATTGAGCCTCCTTATTCTCTGCATTCGCATAGGTTCCGGTATGAAGTTCAATGGCATCGCTACCGAGTTGATGTGCTAATTGAATATCCTCTGGGTTGGGATCTAAGAACAAACTTAGTTCTATGTGCTTGGCTTT
>CAKZLH010000054.1 GCA_937125285.1 uncultured Balneolaceae bacterium
CTAAGGATCATATATCAGCTTGTATTGCTTTCGGGAGGAT
Source organism: uncultured Balneolaceae bacterium (assembly GCA_937125285.1). GTDB lineage: Bacteria > Bacteroidota > Rhodothermia > Balneolales > Balneolaceae > UBA1275. The sequence goes on from CAKZLH010000054.1 coordinate 41, forward strand.
ATTTATTAGCGGGATTATTTGTTCAGGAAATAGACCTAAAGTTATTTGTCACCTACTTTCTCTGGTGGCATTTAGGCTTATATTCTGGAGCTACGGCTTATAACTCATACTGGGATAAGGATGAAGGACCCATTGGAGGGATACATAAGCCTCCACCCATGAAGCCATGGATGTGGGGAGCCTCTTGGTTGTGGATGATCTCACCATTGCCTGTTCTGTTCATCGATTATACCAGTGGTTCTTTACCAGTAGCTACCTTCATTATATATGGAACAAGCCTTTTTCTATTTTGGGCTTATTCGAGCCCTATTTTGCGATGGAAGGGGCATCCTTACCTAAGTGTATTTGTGATTGCAATCAGTACCGGTACCAATGGTTTTCTCATGGGATACTTGGCGGCAGGGGGCGACTTAGGGGCAACTAACTTCTTGGCGGCAGGGGGCGACTTGGGGGCAACAAACTTCTTAGCTTCAACAAACCACTTGGCGAGTGTTCTTCCTTACATTGGTGCAAGTGGTGTGGCCCTAATCTTGATTAGCTTGTATCCCATATCGCAACTTTTTCAGATGGAAGAAGATCAAAGACGAAATGACCGTACACTGGCCATGCACATTGGCTTGAATGGCGTAAGGCGCTATTACCTTTGGACGTATGTAGTGGGAGTGATTCTAGTGGCTACGGCCTTGATGTACATTCATGGGATATTGGGGGCACTCTTTTTAGTTGGAGCAGCCGTGGGTGGTGCCTTAACGTATCGATGGTTGCTCACAATTAAAGGGGAACCCTCGGAATATTCTAAAGTCATGCTCATTAAATACATTTCATCGGCAAGCTTTTTAAGCTATATACTACTCATGGGTATATACGTGCATATTCTTTAGCTTAGGCGCCTAAGATTTCGCACGAAACAAGGGGTCAGCCTTATCTTAAACCACAGTAAAAAAACCGAAAACCTACTTAACCAAACTCATCGTTCTGGAACTGCTAAGCAGTAAATCTCCCTGAAGACCAAAGGCCTGTAGTCTGTAAACGTAGGTTCCACTAGAAAGATTTGAAGCATTGAAGAGTTGCTGGTGGGTACCTGCACTAACCAGTTCATCGCTCATAAGGTCAACAATTTT
>CAKZLH010000055.1 GCA_937125285.1 uncultured Balneolaceae bacterium
AATACGGTTCTTGATTTCAGCCCGAAAGTAAGCGAACTTGTGGAAGGTGAATCCTTGAATTTGGTGGTTTCAGAGCGCTTTAACGCCGTCGAAGAACAAGAAGGTGGAGCGGTGTTTAACGACTCCACTCAGGTGGATAATACACCTGAAAATCCGCTAAGAAATGAATAAAAACCCAATTAAACGCCGAGATTAGGCTTATGAATTTTAGTTTACCCATACTTGCGCCCTCGATATTGGCCGCAGATAAAGCTCAACTTGGTGTCCAGGTGCAGGCCGCCTTGGACGGTGGGGCTCAGTGGATCCACTGTGATATTATGGATGGGCATTTTGTGCCAAATATCAGTTTTGGCCCCGATGTGGTGGGTGCGGTGAGCCGAATTTCAGACGAGGCCTTTATGGATGTACATCTGATGATCGAGAATCCCGATCAGTACATTGAGGCGTTTTGTGATGCGGGAGCCAACTTGATTTCCGTTCATGTTGAAACCTGTGTGCACCTACACCGGACCCTTCAACTCATCCGTTCACACGGAGCCCTAACCGGGGTCGTGTTAAACCCGGCCACAACTGTGTATCAAATCGAGCCTATTCTTCAAGAGGTCGACCTGGTACTGCTCATGAGCGTAAATCCAGGTTTTGGCGGGCAGCAATTTATCCCATCAACCTTGTCCAAGGTGCAAGAATTGGTGGAACTTCGCGAGCTTAATGACGCCTCATTTCTTATTCAAATCGATGGGGGCGTAAATTCCAAAAACATCACTGAAATTGCGGAAGCGGGTGTCGATGTACTGGTGGCCGGTAATGCGGTGTTTTCAGCGGAAGATATTGCTGCCAAAGTCGCTGAGTTACAAGAGCGTTTAGATCAGGTGCAAGGCGAATAATAGGTATGATCGACGAATCCACGGCATATTCCGAATTACAAATTAGCACCGAAGGCATTCCACATGTCTTACTTTTCGGGTTGAACGACGAAAACCTTCGCCTTTTGGATCAAGCGTTCCCTGAAACCAAATTTAATGCCAGAGGCGAACGTATAAAACTCAGTGGCCCTGAAGATCAACTTCAGCTTGCCCAAAAAATCCTTGCCGGGATGATGGAAGTCGCCCAACGAGGCAAAGAAGTTCGAGAGGGAGATGTTAAAACCCTCATCCGCCTCAATGGGAAAAGGCCCGAAGCACTAACTCAGGATCCCTTCACCGGGAAAGGCGATGTCATTTTATACACGCATCGTGGAGAACCTGTTCGGGCAAAAACACCCGGCCAAGTTCAAATGGTGAAATCTTCGTCCAAGCATGATATTCTATTCGCCATTGGGCCAGCGGGAACCGGAAAAACCTATACGTCCGTCGCCTTAGCCGTGAAAGCCTTAAAAGAGCGCAAGGTACAAAAGATCATTCTGGCCAGGCCTGCCGTGGAAGCCGGAGAAACCCTAGGGTTTTTACCCGGTGATCTTCGCGAGAAAATTGATCCGTATCTTCGGCCGCTGTATGATGCGCTGGAGGATATGCTCGATCAGGAGAAACTAAACCTGAATTTGCAGCGCAACGTTATTGAAATTGCGCCACTGGCCTACATGCGGGGACGCACCCTGAACAATGCCTTTGTGATATTGGATGAGGCGCAAAATGCCACCAATACCCAAATGAAGATGTTTCTCACGCGTATTGGATTCAATTCTCGTGCCATTATTACCGGAGATATAACTCAGACCGATTTACCCCGTAAGCACGAATCAGGACTAATCTCCATTCAACGCATCCTGAAGGATGTAGAGGGCATCGATTTTGTTTATCTGGATGAAGGCGATGTGGTGCGTCATAAATTGGTGAAGGACATTATAAACGCCTACGATCGGTTTCAACCCGAAAAAGAATAATGAAGAGTTGGTGCACACCCTTGTATGAGGGAACCTTTTCGGTCGGATTAGACAAGAAATTTTTTTCCATTCCACGAGATGGTAAAGCTGCAAAAGGAGCACTGAAGATATCCCTGAATCCGTTTTTGGTGGTTAATCAGGAGCGAGTGATGCTCTTCGATACCGGCATTGGATCCTTTGGGGAAGACACTGGGGTGGAGCGCCTGTTCGAGAATTTAGAGCAGCACGGGATTTCCGACTATGAAGTGACCGATATTTTTATGTCGCATCTTCACTACGATCATCTGGGCGGACTGGCACATCAGAATTCAGGTTTTTGGGAGCTTAGTTTTCCCGAGGCGAAGCTGTGGGTTTCCAAGGATGATTGGGAACGAGTGATGGCCAAGGAAACTTTTTATGATGCCGAAAAGACCGAGTTTATGGCATTTTTGGATGCTCGAGCCGATATGCATTTTTTGGAGGCCAACGACCAGCCTTATCCTGAAATTCGGGTTGAGCGCATTGGTGGGCACACGCAGTTTCATCAGGCCATTTGGTATAAGGATGAGGATTTGAATTTGATGATGGCCGGTGATGTGATGGCCACACGAGGGCATGTGAATCGGGTATTTGCGGCGAAATACGATTACGACCCGGAGCAAAGTAAGCAGCAGCGCGTGAGGCTGGCACGTGAGGCCTATGAGAAAGGGGCGACTATTTTGGCCTATCATGATGAGGAATGCTCGATGTTTCGAATTGTGAATCACGATGCCCGACGCGGATATGTGACCGAAGCGGTACGTGGAGGACGACCATGAATGTAGCTCTAGTTTGTGGTTTGGGTGTTAATTTGAATCGTAGTTTGAGCGCGTTTTTGCAAGGAAGGGCCAAATGACCGAAATTTTAGGATATCTAAGATCGCAAGGATGCCCCGAATCTGTTGATGCCGCTGTTATTTTAGGCTCAGGGCTCGGGGAATACACCGAAGCGCTTGAGATTTCGCAAACCATCCCCTACTCCGATATCCCCAGCTTTCCGCAATCAACGGTTGAAGGGCACTCCGGAGCACTCATTTTTGGCACGCTTAACGGGTTGAAAGTGCTGGCTTTTTCGGGCCGATTTCATTTTTATGAGGGATATGCCATCGAAGAAACGATCATTCCCGTTCGTTTGGCGCATGCCTTGGGAGCACAAAAACTATTGATTTCCAATGCCGCTGGTGGAATTAATTTGGAGTATCAGGTCGGTGATCTTATGGTGATTGATCATATTATTCGACCACATCGACGAATAATGGCGCAATCATCGAAGTGGCACTGGAACATGAAAAACTATGCCGATCGGGCTTTTGCTGCGGCTACCGATTTGGGATTATCCGTTCATCGCGGAAACTATTTATACGTCTTTGGTCCCAATTATGAAACCAAAGCCGAAATCCATGCCTATCGCGCCATGGGTGG
>CAKZLH010000056.1 GCA_937125285.1 uncultured Balneolaceae bacterium
TGGGTCACCGTCTACGTCTAATACCTGACCAGAGACGGTGGTATTCATTTCGAGATTGGAATTCTTGGCCTGAAGTGTAGCGGTGCTATGAATCAAAAACACCAGAGCTAGCATCATCATATGCCGTAGCAATTTACTCATAATGATTCTTTGTTAATTAAGATTGGTAGTTAGTATCTGCTCCAAATGAATGGTAGCAAACCACTGTAGATGTACTATTTTATTTAATTTACACATAAATGCAAGCGCTTCCAAAGAAGCGATACATTAGCGCAATAATAACAAAATGTAATCAAATACACCTCATAAAAAGTAACTGACATACGTTTGGCCATTTTAGTATTATTTATATCTGAACTGACGATTTACCAATTATGATTATGAAAGGCTCTTTATACTACATTATATCACTATTCATCGTTCTTTTGGCTTGCCAAGATCCCAAACCCAACCAAATCGAATTTACTATGAGCTATTCGAATTCTAGCGAAGCACTGAGCTATTTGGCCCTAGGCGACTCCTACACCATTGGTGAGTCCGTAGATTCTACCTTACGCTGGCCCGTACAATTAGCCGACAGTTTAACCACACACTATGATCACCATGTATCCGAACCAAAAATTGTGGCAACCACCGGATGGACTACGGATGAACTACAGGCAGGGATTGCCTCGGAAGGGATTACAGAGAAGTATGATATGGTTTCGCTGTTAATCGGGGTGAATAACCAATACCGCTCCTACCCTTTTGAGCAGTATGAGCAAGAATACGAAGCATTGTTAAAATGGGCCATTCAGCACTCCAAGAATGGCGCTTCTGGGGTTTTTGCGGTATCTATTCCCAATTACGGAGTTACTCCCTTCGGCCAGACCAGAGGTGAAGAACGCATTCGTGCCGAGCTTTTAGAATACGACGCAAAAGCAGCCGAAATATGTGCTCGTTTTGGAATTCCCTTCGTCAATATTACTCCCATCTCGGAAGAGGCTAAATCCAATCCTTCTTTGGTAGCTAATGATGATTTACATCCCAGTGGGGCTCAATACACCGCATGGGTTAAACACATGCTACCTACGGTCGTTGCAATGATAGAAGATTGGCCTTAGTAAAGTTTCTAATGCAGCTTGGCCTTTGTAAAGTTTCTGATAAGGTGCGTCTAAATTTCTACGCCTAAGGAATAAGTAAGGGCTCAAGGGTATCCCATACTAGATCCGCTACAATTTTATGCCCATCGGCATTCGGATGAATTTGATCTGCTAAGTTAAGTTCCGGTACACCTCCCACCCCGTCCAAAATGAAGGGTATGAAAACAAGCTCATTTTCTTGGGAAAGTTGCTGATACATTTCTCTAAACCGGTTTCGATAATCCACACCTAGATTAGGGGGCACTTCCATTCCTGCCAAAACTAGGGTCGCCTTTGGATAGCGTGCGTTTACTTTATCGATGATTCCCTGCAAATTAGACTTGGTTTGATCCAAATCTAAACCTCTCAACCCATCGTTACCTCCTAACTCCAAAATAAATATATCGACCGCTTGCTGCAGTACCCAATCTACTCTTCGTAATCCTCCAGCCGAAGTTTCTCCACTTAAACCAGCGTTGACAACCTTGTAAGCGAGTGCTTTCTCATCAATTTTATTTTGAATGAGTGCAGGAAACGCTAGAGAAGGATCTAATCCATAACCTGCCGTAATACTATCGCCAAAGAATAGAATGGTTTTAGGAGCAGGCTGAAGGTTGTCTTGAAACCCGGAAACCAGCGGGTTCAACCCGAAAAGAATTCCGAGAAATATCCATAAATAAGGTGATAAAGTGGATTTTTTCATTGAATTATAGAGAACTGTGCTAAACTTTTTTGGGTTATATGCGTAGACGGCTATCAATGGCTTTATTTAAATTTAGATGAAGCCTCTGTTTATAATAATCAAGATAACCTTTTTTCGGCCGGTTTCATTCTTTCATCCATTACAGGCACACCATTATGCATTCGAATGTTTCACATGTAGAGTCTTCATCACCTATTTTGCGGATCCAAGATCTTTCGCGAAGTTTTAAAAGCGGAACCGAGCATTTGCACGTTCTCCAAGACATCTCATTTGATATTGAACTTGGTACGAGTTGTGCCATTGTTGGACCTTCAGGTAGCGGGAAAACTACACTTTTAGGAATATGCGCAGGCTTAGATACCCCGGATAGTGGAACGGTATTACTCGATGGTGAAGCCCTGCATACCAAATCAGAAGATCAGCGGGCCGATTTAAGAAACGAAAAAGTAGGGTTCATTTTCCAAAGCTTCCAGCTACTCCCTACCCTCACAGCCCTCGAAAATGTGATGGTTCCACTTGAACTTAGGGGTAACACAAGCCCTAAAATTCGACAACGGGCAACTGAATTACTTGAGAGCGTAGGACTTATCGATCGCCTGCATCACTATCCATCGCAGTTGTCGGGTGGCGAGCAACAACGAGTAGCCATAGCCCGGGCATTTATTAACGAACCCAAAATTTTGTTTGCCGATGAGCCTACGGGGAATTTAGATGCGGAAACGGGTGATCAGGTAGAGGAATTGTTGTTCAATCTGAATAAAGAGCAACAAACTACCCTGGTCATTGTGACGCACGATTTAGTCTTAGCAGATAAATGCGAGCAGCAAATACGGCTACAAAGAGGTCGAATTGTTCTAAATGAGCGATCTGGAGGTCATCATGCCCTCGTCTAAGCCCACTTTTTCATGGCTTTTACTCATGGCCCGGCGTGAATCACGAACACACCGGCTGAAACTTATCTTATTTTTATCGGCCATCGTTATTGGTGTAGCGGCACAGGTTTCAATAAGCTCACTTAGAGACAATTTAAAAGTGAGCATCGATAGTCAGTCTAAAGAATTATTAGGCGCAGATTTGGAAGTCCGGCATACCGCCCCTTTCGATTCTACCCTTGAACAGTACTTGGCTGAACGTTTTGCACCCGGGGCCGACATGATTCGATTTGCCTCCATGGTTCGAGCCGATTCTGGTTTTACAAGACTGTCTCAAATTTTTGCAACTGAAGCGGCTTATCCTTTTTATGGACAGATAAAAACCATCCCCTCCTTGGCCTATGGTGACTTTCAAATGGGTAAAGGAGCCCTTATCGATCAGAGTGTGATGGATCAATTTGGTTTGAGCGTAGGTGATTCCCTGCACATTGGGTTGAAAAGCTATGCTATTGTGGGGGGCATGACCTCCATTCCAGGCCAGGCTCAGGCCGGCTCCTTTTTTGGTCCGCGAATCTTCATCCCATTACAAGGTATTGAACAAACCGGTTTACTGGAGCGAGGTAGTAGAGTCGAATACCTGAGATACTTTACCTACTCGCCCGAAGATGACCCCGCTGAGGTACGTGTAGCCCTAGATTCGTTACGAAATGTAAGTTCTTTTGGATACGATGATGTAGAGGAACGTCGCTCTGAAGTGAGCTCTGCCATTGAGCAACTAAGTGACTTTCTAAATATGATTGGTTTTATAGCGCTTCTTTTGGGTGGATTAGGCATTGGTAGCTCAATGTTTGTGTACATTCGTGAAAAAGTACCTCAAATAGCCATTCTAAAATGTATTGGGGTCAAGGGTAGAGATGCTATCCTCATCTTTTTGATTCAATCTTTGGTTATGGGAATACTTGGAGCTTCTGGGGGGGCTCTAGTCGGAGTCGGAATTCAACAACTGCTGCCTTTCTTAATTACTGACTTTCTTCCGGTTGAATTAGAGTTGTTTGTATCCTGGTCTTCGGTCTCCATTGGTATTTTTGTAGGTGTTTTGGTAACCCTATTATTTGCAGGTTTACCATTAGTTGATTTAACCCAAATTTCCCCCCTTCAAACGCTTCGTCAAAGTGTTATCAAAGTAGACGAAGCCCTAAGCAAGGGTAGGTTTATAGTCTTTGGTCTATTACTCTCGGGAATTTGGCTGTATGGCTTTTGGATGTTAGGCTCTGTTGAAGCCGCCTCTTGGTTCAGTTTAGGGGTAATCGTACTATCGGGCATCATGGTCCTTATTTCTTGGGGAATGATGCGACTAACTCGAACATTTATCCGCCCCTCTTGGTCCTATGCTTTTCGCCAAGGCATGTCTAACCTGTATCGTCCTCAGAATCAAACGACCACTTTACTGCTCACTTTTGGCCTTGGTATTACGCTCATTAGCTCTCTGTATCTCACCCAAGATTTACTGTTAAGTGCGCTGAATTTTTCCACCTCCGATGAGATTCCAAATGTGGCGTTCTATGATATTCAGTCCGATCAAAATGATGGCGTTAATGCTATTATTAATGAACTCGATCACACGCTTTTACAAAACGTACCTATTGTAACCATGCGCTTATCTGCTATGGGTGAAAAGCAAGTAACCGAAATACTGGCCGATACCAATAGAACGGCTCGTAGATGGGCACTACAACGAGAATATCGATCAACCTATCGGGATCAATTAATCGATACTGAAACGCTTACTGAAGGTGAATTCATACCAGAATACCAACTCGACCTGGGAAATCTTTCAGCTTCCCTGGTTCCAATCACCGTCAGTTCCGACCTAATGGATGATTTGGATGCTTCGGTCGGCGACACTTTGGTTTGGAATGTGCAGGGTATAGAAATATCGAGCTACATATCCGGTATTCGGGAGGTAAATTGGGATGAACCTCAGCCTAATTTCTTTGTGGTGTTCCCTAATGGTGTTTTAAATTACGCGCCCCAATTTTTCGCTACGACCGTTCGTAGCCCTTCACGATCCGAAGCATTGGTATTGCAACAACGAATCGTTCAACAGTACCCAAACATATCGGCACTGGATATTGGATTACTCATTGAATCCTTTAGAGATTTCCTAAATCAAATTACTTTTGTGATTCAATTTATCGGTCTTTTTAGCATCATCACAGGGTTAATTGTTCTCGCAGGTGCAGCAGCCAGCAGTCGTTTTCAAAGACTAAAGGAAGCTCAATTACTACGTGTATTAGGTGCTCAAAAACCGCTTATCAAACGAATTTTATTTATTGAGTTTTTCACCATAGGTAGCCTTTCCTCTATTCTAGGCGTCGGACTTTCACTGGGAGTAAGCTATCTGATTGGATTCTTTGTATTTGACCTAGTATTGGATCCCAGATGGTTACTCATAGTCTCCGAAATTGTTATCATTGTTACCTTGGTCACACTGGTGGGCGCCGCTAATTCAAGGCTCTCATTTGACCAGAAAAGAGCATAAAAAAAAGGCTTCTTTCACGAAGCCTTTTTAACACTAACTACGGAGATTAATTGAGATTAAAGAGGTCATATCTTTATTTTTACCCCAATTAATACATTCAATTTTTGATTACTCTCAGAAATTGCTTCTTGTATCGAAGTACTTGAAGACATTTCTTGATACTCATATAAAATAGAACGGTCGTTCCACTTTAAATATTGTGTGGAAATGTCGAGAAAAATATCTCTACTCAAGGGAATACCTAAGCCTGCCGCATAAAGTGTTCGAGTTTCGTCTAACTGCGCTGATTTGGAGGGCAACAAGCTTGCGCTGGCCCGTACTTCCGTACCTTGTTTAAATCGGTACTGGGCTCCTACTCGTGTATTCATAACAGAGGTATAACGCTGCTCGATGTTTTGCTGAATAACCGCCTCTTGATCGCGTAAAAAAGCCAACTCATCAAAATCTAGGCTTTGATCGTAACTAAGATCTATGGTAGTTTTGTCATAGGAAATAAAATCGAGCCCCAAACTCAGGTCAAAACCCTTAAGCTCTGTAAGGGCAAAGCCTAAGGAATAGCGAGCCGGTCTGGTAATTGCATAGGTGAAATCCCCTTCGAAACTATCGTAAAATGGATTTAAAAAAGCGTCGAATTCAGTAGTCACCACCGATCGATATTCCTCACGTATTTCTATAATTGAAGGCAACGTCCAAGAAGCTCCAATGTTTATATTTTTATGAAGTTTATATAGCATCCCTAGCCTCGCTTCAAATCCGAGAATATCGGATCGTAGTTCATCGGTTAATTGAATACTGTACACATCGGTTCCATTCTCACCGTTTTCATCTTGCTCGATGAAATTACCATCATAGACATTGTCCAAATCCTCTTCTAAGATGTTTCGGGTTAGATTGTGATATCCCTCGGTTACCCCAAGCGAAAACCCTACATGAAGATTTTTTTTGAATTCGGTGGCAAGAAAAAACGAATACTCACGTGATCGTCCTTCTTGATTTATTTCGGACTGCTGATAAATTCCGGGGAACCCATCCTCAAATCCTATTCTAAAAATAGATTCGAGCGTCGTCTGCTCTTGATCGGCATAGTCAATGGCATAGGTTTCAAAGGCAATAGTTCGATAGTCACTTGATTCAGATTTAAATACATCGGTAATGGTACTTTGATTATTCCAAGCACTTGAACCTAAGTTTCTGTCATAGATACTATTGGTATGAAAACCACCCCCTATCACTAGGCTCCCAACTTTTGTGGGTACTTTATACACAATACCCGCATTGCTTAATAAGGTATTTTTATGATTTAACTCAAGAGAATTACCACGGAAATTCTGAGTATAATCGACCCTGTTGTTCACATAACCAAAGTCCATAAAACTAGTTCTCATTAGCGACATAGAGGCTGGATTATCAACAAAACCAGCATAGCCATTTTCCATAGCAACGGAAGGTAAACTAGCAGAATTTGCACTTCCTACGTACTGCTGGCTCGTAAACACCTGACTTAAACTGGTATAGCTCATAGGATCGTACCCATCTTGAGCTACTATTTGTTCACTGAAGGTGCCCAATACGATGACGGTGTATAGAACAGTTTTCATGAATGTAGCATAGATATTACTCATAGTTTTCATGACCCACCTCCTCGTGATGTACGCCCGGTTGAACGAGTACTCGATGAACTTTT
>CAKZLH010000057.1 GCA_937125285.1 uncultured Balneolaceae bacterium
TCAAATTCCTCGGGGCGATTCCAAAGCGCAATTTGTGCGAGCGTTTGGTTCGCAAAGGAATTACTCATCACAAAGGATGGGTGCCCGGTTGCGTTACCTAGGTTCATAAGTCGCCCTTGAGAGAGTAGAATTACCTGATTGCCATTGGGAAGAGTATACAAATCAACCTGAGGCTTGATGTTGTCTTCAGTGGCATGCGCCTTGAGCCAAGCTACATCAATTTCGTTGTCGAAATGACCAATATTACCGACAATAGCCTTGTCCTTCATGCTTTCAAAATGCTTGCCTGTGACGATGCTCTTGTTACCAGTAGCGGTTACAATGATATCCGCACGAGGTGCGGCCTCATCCATTTTCTTAACTTCGAAACCATCCATGGCAGCTTGAAGGGCACAAATGGGGTCGATTTCGGTAACAATCACTCGAGCACCTGCTCCACGTAAGGAGGCCGCTGTACCTTTACCTACATCTCCATAACCAGCAACAACCGCTACTTTTCCGGCCATCATCACATCGGTAGCTCGGCGAATAGCATCTACGGCCGATTCCTTACAACCGTACTTATTGTCGAACTTCGATTTAGTCACCGAATCATTAACGTTGATAGCTGGAAGAGGAAGCGTACCTTTTCTCTCGCGCTCGATGAGTCGTAAAACTCCCGTCGTGGTTTCTTCAGAAATTCCTTTGATTCCTTCAGCTAGCTCAGGATAACGATCCAGTACCATATTGGTGAGGTCACCCCCGTCATCGAGAATCATATTTAAAGGCTCACCGTCGGGGAAGAACAGGGTTTGTTCAATACACCAATCAAACTCTTCTTCATTCATTCCTTTCCAAGCATACACGGGAATTCCAGCAGCTGCGATGGCAGCAGCAGCATGATCTTGTGTAGAATAAATGTTGCATGAACTCCAGGTAACATCGGCTCCCAAATCTACCAATGTTTCGATAAGAACAGCGGTTTGAATGGTCATATGAAGACAGCCCGCAATACGTGCCCCTTTCAAGGGTTGTTCGGCTTTGTACTCTTCCCGAATGGCCATAAGTCCTGGCATTTCTGCTTCGGCCAATTCAATTTCTTTTCTTCCATAGGCCGCTTGAGATATATCGGCTACTTTATAGGCCGGCTTATTCGTGGGCAAATCGGCTTTTGCCGTTTCTTTAATGGATTTCGTAGATGAATCTATCGTTTCTTGAGACATGATATGAGTTGGGTTTTAAGGTAAATAAGCTTCTAGAATAGACTTGGTTTTTTCGTAATCGCCTTGGGTTCCACGGGAACCTAATTCTGTAGTGATTACGTAGCCAGCGGTATCAACATAGACTTTGAAGGGGATTCCCATAGAAATCACTTGTTCTCCAACGCCGTTCACATCGACTACCCAGTTGAAATCATAGGGATTGTCCTCCGCAAATTTAGCCACACTGGCTGGGTCATCTGAGAGAATGGTATTAACCGCTAATACTTCAAATTGATCTCCATATTCTGTTCGAAGCGAATCCATAGCAGGAAATACCATTAAGCAGGGTGAACACCAAGTTTCCCAAAAATCAACCAATACAATTTTTCCTTTGTAATCCGACAGTTGAACCGTTTCACCTTCAAGATTTTCAAAGGTAGCTCGCTGAAGCACTCCTTGTATACGTAGTTGATCCTCGTTTAAATCGTGTCGATTTAGCTCAGACTCGCTAGAAGAACAGTTCAAAAGACCTATGCTTAGGAGCCCGAGAAGTAGGGCTACTCGAGTGGATGATCGTTTGTAAGATGTAAGGATTGTGAACATAGTGTGGTATGATTGATAAGTAGTCCTATGATTTAGTCTACTGCTAAGAGAAAACTAAAACTTCGTTGAAATAGTATAGCTCTTTTTAGAACCCATAAAGATACGATTTCATTCTGATAAAAGTTGCTTTCACATTATCGTGTGAATTTTGTCAGAGCCTCTTATCTTCTAGCTATGCAAACTTCATCAACAGGGAGCGTCAGTCGAAGAACCCAGTCAACTAGCTCCACTCAGAAAACGTATGATTTTATTATTGTCGGAGCAGGAATTGTAGGTCTTGCAACCGCATATAAACTACATCTTCAGTTTCCAGATGCTACTCTGTTAGTCTTGGAAAAAGAGCAACGAGTAGCGGCGCATCAAACAAGTAAAAACTCTGGGGTCATTCACTCGGGAATCTATTACAAACCAGGCAGTTACAAGGCGCGTAATTGCCGAGATGGTAGGCATCAGCTGGTTCAGTTTTGCCAAGAGCATGAGGTACCCATGGAGGTGTGCGGGAAGGTGATTGTTGCGACCAAAGAGGAAGAACTCGATCGTTTGGACAAGATTTATGATCGGGGGATTCAAAATGAAATAGAAGGCATTAAGATGATCGACGTGCAGGAGCTTGCAGCGATCGAACCACATGTTGCCGGTGTCAAAGCCATCCATGTTCCTTGTGCGGGTATTGTAGATTATGTGGGCATGTGTGAGCGCATGATGGATGCTATTACGCGTGATGGCAGAGGAACCATAGAATTTGGAGCACGGGTACACAAGATTAAAGAATCCTCGGATGAAGTCTTAGTATCTGCAGGTAATGATCAGTATAAAGGTCGATACCTCATCAATTGTGCAGGTTTGTATTGCGACCATGTAGCCAAGTCGGCCGGAATTGCTTCGCCGGTAAAAATCGTACCCTTCAAAGGTGAGTACTACGAGTTAAAGCCGGAAGCCGAATATTTGGTTAATCATCTTATCTATCCATTACCCAATCCAGAGTTCCCATTTTTAGGAGTGCATTTCACAAGAATGGCACTAGGAGGCATTGAGTGTGGGCCCAATGCGGTATTCGTATTCAAGCGAGAGGGCTACAATAAGTTTGCCTTTGATCTGAAGGAGTCGATGGAATCACTCACTTTCCCTGGGTTCTGGAAGATGGCCAGTAAACATTGGCGAATGGGCTTAGATGAGTACAAGCGCTCTTTTTCGAAGGAGGCCTTTGTGAAAGGGCTTCAGACGCTCATTCCAGAGGTGCGCAGCCATCACCTAAAAGACTCGCCAGCAGGGGTGCGAGCGATGGCCCTTCAACCCGATGGAGAAATCTTGGATGATTTTTATTTTGAACAGGCCGATCGTCAGATTCATGTGCTCAACGCCCCTAGTCCGGCGGCCACGGCATGTCTGTCGTTGGGAGATGAGTTGGTGAGAAAATGCCAAACCGAGTTTAATCTTTAATTTTTAGCTCCAAAGCTACACCTTATATATATGTGTCCAAAAGTAGCTATTAAAACCGATTCTCTATCCAAGCGACTGTATGCTCAGGACGCCTCCATGTATGAAGAGATGCCCCAGGGTGTAGCATTTCCTGAAACTGGAGAGGATATGGTATCGCTTGTGAAACAGGCGGCTGCTAAAAAATGGAGCATCACTGCCCGAAGTGCCGGTACCTCACTTGCAGGGCAGACCACGGGCAATGGTTTGATCATGGACGTTTCCCGTCACATGACCAAGGTGCTGGAGTGGAATATTGAACAGCGATGGGTTCGGGTTGAACCGGGCATAATCCGTGATCAACTTAATCGTCTTGCGGCTCCACAAGAACTTCTTTTTGGGCCCGATACGGCTACGGCATCGAGGTGTATGATCGGAGGGATGATTGGGAATAATTCGGC
>CAKZLH010000058.1 GCA_937125285.1 uncultured Balneolaceae bacterium
ATTACCGCTACTCAAATGTTGGATTCTATGATTCACAATCCAAGACCAACGAGAGCAGAAACCTCCGATGTGGCCAATGCGGTGCTAGACGGTACCGATGCGGTAATGCTTTCGGGAGAAACAGCGGCTGGTAAATACCCAATGGAAGCGGTTAATGTCATGGATCGTATCTGTAGAAAAATTGAAGAGCGTAGGATTCAACTTTACAATTCAATGGAGTACAAAAAGCCTGAACAGAGAGACAAACAAATTATCGAATCGCTGGCCCATACCTGTGTATTATTATCTGAAAAAGCTGAGAGTGCCTTAATTAGTACGATTACCCATTCTGGAAATACGGCGAGAAGAATTGCAAAATACCGTCCTAAAGTCCCCATTTTCGCTTTCACAGAATCTCAAAAAGTGCGAAGACAACTGAATTTGGTTTGGGGCGTCCGGTCTATTCGTCTTCGTGAACTCTTCGACACCGACAAGAGTGTAAAAATCATGGAAGATTACCTCAAGGACAATGGGCAAGTAAAGAGCGGGGATCGAGTGGTCATTGCTACGGGAATGCCAACTTCGCAAAGAGGTAGAACCAACATGGTTAAAATCAGTATCATCGAATAAAATACTTGCACTATGCGATTATGGTCTGGAATATTACTGTTCAGTGTGATACTGTTGGGATGTTCTGGGCAATTTTCTAGCCGGCTGGTCAATTTTAATGCCTACTACAATACCTTTTATAATGCCCAACTAAATTATAGTCAGGGATACACTAAAAGTATTGAACAGAGCAGACGATACAATGTTCTTCAACCCATTCGGGTTTATGAAACCCCGATGGGTGCCGGTATGCAGGAATTTCAGAGCGCTATCGATAAAGGCGCAGACATCCTTAGAAAGCATAAAGAAAGCAAATGGGTCGACAATGCGCTTGAGCTTATTGGAAAATCTTATTTTTTCAGGACCGAATACTTTTCTGCAGATCAAAAATTTGATGAGTTACTACTTACCACCTCCGATCCTGAATTACTTCAAAAAGCCGTTTTCTGGAAAGGGCGGGTCTTCATGGAGCTCGAATTATTCACTCAAGGGGTGCAATATCTCGAGGAACAAAGTAGCCTATTTGATGACCAATGGATTGGTGATATTGGGCACCAAATCAATGTTATCTTAGCCGAACTTTATATTGCCCGTGAAAATTACGAGGCGGCTATCCCGCTTTTAAGTACCTCTGCTTCCAAACTTCCAGGTAGAGCATTAAAAGAACGAGCCTTTTTTCTATTGGGGCAGCTAAATGATTTTCAAGGATACACCGAAGCTGCTTTTGAAGCCTACGATGCCGTAGCTGATTACTATTTCAATTATGACCTACAGTTCGAAGCTCAAAAGAAGAAAGCAGACGTAGCTCGACAATTGGGAAGAGCCGATGAAGCGTACGAGGTATTTTATTCGATGATTCGGGACGATAAAAACACCGAATTTGTAGCCGAATTACAATGGGAGCTCGGGATGACGGAGGTTCAACGAAACCGGCCAGATGAAGCAGAACGGATATTTTTATCACTGCTAAGAGATGTGCAATACCCGCCAGAACCACGCACAAAGGCCCTCACTTATTATGGCTTGGCAGAAATCTATCGGTTCAACCAGAATAATTACACCCTTGCCGCCGCCTATTATGATTCTTCTTCAAGAATTAATGTGCCCGAAGAGAGTTTACCCGAGTATTATAATGCCGATGAACTATCGGTCTCTTTTGGAGAATATGCCCGCCTTCAAGAAGCTATTCAACGCGAAGATAGCCTCTTGTATTTAGGACAGCTTTCACCCGCCGAATTCGACTCTGTAATTCAAGTGATTCAGGCGCAGAGAGAAGCCGAACAACAGCGTTTAGAGCAAGAAAGACAGGACCAACAAAACACCCTAGTCACGATTGATCGTCAAGGCGGCAATCAAACCACTGCTTCCAACAACGGTTTTTTGAATGAACTCAACGCCCAGGTAATGGCCGATGCGCAGCAACAATTCAATGCGCTTTGGATTGGCCGAGCATTGACCGATTACTGGCGTTTTGAATCACTAGCTCGTCGAGTGATTACCGAGGATAGCAGTGAAACTGTTCAAGAGGTCAACACAACCGTGGACCGTCAACAACAAAATACCTACTCTATAGACATTAGTGATATCCCCTTTTCTGAAGCCGATCAAGACTCTGCTTATGAAAGGCTCTCGGAATACTTTTATGGGCTAGGTAATTTATTCTTCTTAAATCTAAACAATACCGACAGTGCCGAGTACTATTTTACTCGTGTTTGGACGGAACGCCCTCAAAGTAAGGTGGCTGCGGTATCTTTGTACTCTCTTGCCGAAATTGCCTTTACTGAAAATGACTTAAACCGTGCAAAAGGCTTTGCAGAGACCATTATCGCCAATTTCCCCAACAGTATTTATGCGCGTCGTACCGCCGATCGATTTGAACTTAGCCTAGAACAAGCAAGTGAGGAAAAAAATCCCGAAATAGAAACCTTTAGAGCATTGATTGCACAATTGAAGGATTCTGATGTGGCCATTCAAGATTCTGTCATGAAATGGGGGCA
>CAKZLH010000059.1 GCA_937125285.1 uncultured Balneolaceae bacterium
AAACTGTATGACCATTCTTGGTAACCAAAACTATAACCTCTGCTTATTTGAAAATTGAAACGATCGTCCTTTGTGAAATCGTACTTGAGTCCTAGACCTAAATAAAGGGCATCCACCCGGTTATAACGCAATTCAGAGGTAAAAAAGCTAGTTACCTTGGACAAGAGTTCACTCTGTGTTGATGTGGAATCAGTAGTGGAATCCTCATCTTCCATGTTCACATATTTTGCCAAAAAACCTGTGGGTTGAAAGGATTTTTCTAAAGTAGCCGTACTGTCCAATGTAGAATAGGCCGATACTTCATCCGAGGATAAAGGAACCACATCAAGACTGCGAACAAATAGCGAATCGGATGATTGCATGGCTACTGAATCTACAGTAAATGAATTCTCAAGCAGAAATATATGAGATGGCACCTGATCATTGACGACATAATCACTTAGTCTTGAAATCTGTTTGAAGCCAATAGGTGGAAATTTTAGGCCAGGCAGTCCAATTTCAATCTGACCCTCTAAACGAAAATCTACAGGTAACCAAAATTCACCCCCAAAATTGCTGTATTGTTGCTCGTAGTAGAGATTAAAATTTTGAATGGGGGGTGGAAATACGACCACTTCATTGGGTTTAAGACGAACCGACAACAACGAAAATTCTTCATCTAGAACTTGTATGGTTCCGGTGAATAAGGGTTGTAGGTTTCTTCTTGGACTCACTTCAATTTCGTAAACTATTTTATCATCAATACTCGAGTAGTCCAATAGTTTAAAGGCATAAAAATCTAAAGCATCCGGGTGGGTAATACCCACCATATTGAAACCCGTGATATCTAGATTGTCATCGTAGAAATTTGGAGTATAACTAACACCAGCAAAGTTACTTGCTTGATCCATGTTAGCGGTCTGACGTTTAGACTTTAGTATCTCACGAGTACCTTTTTCTTTATCCCAATAAACTTCGGAAAGGCTCTCTGAGATAGATACTATAGCCGTATCTCGTTTCAGTTGTTGTCGGGTATAGGCATTAGCTTGGTATCTGGATAAGTTTGATCTCCATTCAATCTTCCTTTTAATGACCTGCTCCATAATGAATAAGGCCGGATCATCCTCTGTGATAATGACTTCTTGTAAATCCAAAACAGCGGGTTGTAATGCTAACAAAATTGGATTATTCGTCGTTATCTCTATCTCTAAGGTTTCATAACCAACATAACGAGCTATCAAGGTGATTGGGAGATTGGATACCGCTAAACTAAATTGTCCATCGGAATTTGCGATCGTACCTTTATAGGTGTTTTTTACCATAATATGCGCTGCTGGTAACACCTCTCCAGTGACTTCATCTACAATCTCGCCTGTTAGTAATATATCATCTGAAGTCTGAATATTCGTTTGTGCCTGAATCTGACTTACTTGTAGTATTACCAAGAATAAGGCTAACAAATGCTTAATAATTAGATCTTTTTTAGTAGATGATGGTGAATTCATGTGGAACAACAATGGGTTGAAATATCTCAATAGTATAGAATGTTAAGCTTCTACAAACCTCTCATTATACTATTATATCTCATTTTTGTTGCAAATAATGCTATTTGATAGGGGCTAGATTCTGAATGCACACCCACAAATGTTCATTCCAAAGAATCACAAGCATTTTTGGCTTTTTGAAAAGCAGATGGAATTCTTGAGGTAAACCAATCGGGATCTTTTTGAATGGTTGCAACCCCGGTGTGTTCGTTTTTTTGAGTACCCTCATAAGCTACAACACAACGTTGTACTTTTGAAGACCATGAAACTTGATCCCCTTCTGATGCCCTGTCTAAATTTTGTGTTTGTATGGTTTTTAAAGCTGCCTCTAATGTCTGTGAACATTCACAATGACTCGGAGCACATGAACTCCCTATAAACATCACACATACCAATAGTATGGCTGCTCTCAAAGCATTATACATGATACCTTTACCTTTTATTATTTCTTTTTAGTTGTGTAGACCCAAGATAAGTTGATTACTTACCTATTAAATTGCTTTTCTTAGCAGATATAAGATGTCTTTTCAAGCTCAATGATGCAAATTAAAAATTAGCGACCTCTACATTTCCGTATCTGTTTCAGTATCCTTCCGGTTTTTCAATTTTTTATAGGCATACATTCCGCCTGCGGCAGCTAATATGCCCAAACCACCGTCGATGGGCGCCTGATTAGGATTGGTCGGAAAACTAGGTTGAGCCATGACATAGTGCGCACAACCCAATATCATAGTACAGCAAAGTACTGCTCGTAATAACTGGTTCATTCTTAATTCTCTACTTCAATACAATTTTTATTTAAAAAAATATAATTAAAAGTATGGGACACTAAAAACATTTAAAACTTATCTAAAGAGCCGTAGACTCATATTTATTCAATCGGTAATATTAGCTTTACTATTTGTTAACAATTTCTTAACATAAGAAAAAAAGAGCGCCATGAAGACCTTATCCATCCTTATTCTATTCCTTACATTGAACTCTGTAAGTTATGGTCAAGAAAAAATTATCCTTTCTAATGAATACCCTACGAAAAAAGAGTTAGTAAAAATCGATAACAGCAACTACGAGATTACTATTTCCAGTATCGACGGTAATGTGCTTCAAAAAGGACACTATTACCAAGAAAAAAATCGTTTAATCCCTCATGGGGTTTGGAAAATTTATGATGTTAATACACGAAAATTAGTTACTAAATCCGAATATGTTATGGGTGTCCAGCAATGGATTGAAACCACTATTGATGGAGAAAAAGTACGATATACTGGAAAAGATATCGAAATCCATAGGCTACAAAAGCGTATTAGTGCATTAGAAAAATTAGTTAAGTCTTAAAAATTTACTCAAGTAATTAAAAGCCAAACTTAACATTGTGGTTACATTGGATTATTATTTTTAGTAATAATTCAATTAAATCAATGTATGCCACAGCAAGATCAGCGCTCTCAAACAAACAGCTTATTACAACAACTTATACCTAACGGCTTTTATAACATCATTAAAGAAGAAAAAGTCTTTATTGGTTTAATTGGTATTTTCTTTTTTATCGCTGGTGTTAGTTTCCCTCATGCTCATATAGCTATGTGGGTTGGATTCTTTTTCGCTGGTTATTCAGCAATAGCTAATGATTCTATACAGACTATAGGAACCTTTTTAGCTTCGAATCAAGAGCGACCATGGTGGTTATTATGGTTATTTATTGGTGGTATTTTTTTAATCACTGTTACTACTAGTTGGATACTATTTGACGGAGATGTGAGTTATCAAAGACTTACTTCGAAGGGATTTGATCAGACACCTACCTCATTTTCGTTTCTTCAAGTAGCTGCTCCGTTATTTTTACTCATACTAACTAGGTTACGGATGCCCGTATCCACAACCTTTTTATTGTTGAGTAGTTTTGCAACTTCAGCTTCTAGCATCACTGGAGTACTGGGAAAAAGTTTAAGCGGCTATTTTTTAGCGTTTGCAGCGGGTTTAATTGTTTGGCTACTCGTTACTAAAACATTTGAAAAAAGATTTAGCTCTACCGAACCCAAAAAATTCTGGGTTCCTATACAGTGGCTAACTTCTGGATCACTTTGGGCAGTATGGGTCATGCAAGATGCTGCGAATGTTGCAGTATATTTACCAAGATCATTAAACACGACTCAATTTTTAAGTTTTGCAGGCTTTATTTTTCTAGGCCTTGGAATCCTATTTTATCTAAGGGGAGACAAAATTCAACGTATTGTGACGGAAAAATCTAGAGTAACGGATATTCGATCGGCCACTATCATTGACTTTATTTATGCCTTGTTACTCACCTATAAATTAACCGTAAGTACGGTACCTATGAGCACCACTTGGGTTTTCTTAGGCTTGCTTGCTGGGCGAGAGATTGGGATGAGTTTAACAGGTAAAGGGATTAATCTTGGCATGCCTCTTGGAAAAGTACTAAAGATGGTCTTCAAAGACTTGAGCTATGCACTGTTTGGGTTATTTGTTTCTATTCTATTGGCCATTTCAATAAATGAAGACGTACGAAGGGAAATCTTCAGTCTTTTTGGTTTTTAATCACAGCTAGTTGAACAAGCGTATTTAGTCTTTCTATTTATCTAGATAGCTTGCATATTCTTGAATCTAGTAATAAATGATTTAGGAGTATGATATTACATCAAATAGATTGGTGGATCATAGGTGTATTTTTCTTCATCCTTTTAGCAATTGGATGGATAGCCGCACAATCGGCTGGGAAAAACACTACAGAATATTTTTTAGGTGGTCGAAATATGCCCTGGTGGTTGCTCGGGATATCAATGGTGGCCACTACTTTTTCTGCGGATACACCCAATTTAGTAACCGGGCTCGTTCGTGAAGGTGGCGTGGCCAACAACTGGGCTTGGTGGGCATTTTTAATTACCGGAATGGTCACGGTCTTTGTGTATGCAAAATT
>CAKZLH010000060.1 GCA_937125285.1 uncultured Balneolaceae bacterium
ATAAATCCATACAATCCCTTAGCATTAGACAAATTATCAATCATAGGATACTCTCTTTGTAATGAATAACTAGAGTTCCACATACCAAGACCTAAGGCTATTTGCTCGAAATTGAATAAAAATTCAGTTATCCATAAAGCGCCATCATTAAAATCCCAGTCATAATTTTTCCCTTCTTCAAAGGAATTGCCACTTAAACGAGTTAAAGGGTCAAAAGAACCCACTTTTACACTCCATAGTTTAGCCTCATACAACAACATACCACCTAAGCCTGTTTCAGGGAAAATTGAGGGCCCATTTGCACCTACAGTTGATAAATCTGGACCAATACCATGTGAGCTATTTATGAAAAACTGTGCGGGTTCAATAGAATCAAAATCAGCATTACTATCTAAAATACCACCTTTCACTCGTAACCCTAGAGGACTTTTTAGCTCAACCCAAGCCTCTAAAACCTCTGCTCCTTTTGAAGCTTCAATATTAGAAATTCCTTGTAAGTCACCTACTAACTCGCTGATGCTATTCCCATTAGTAAAAAAAGCTGATGAATAGATTTGTAAACCCCATTGGTTATCCATAGTCCAATCATATCCTACTGCTACATCTGTATAATGCAACCAGATTGGTTCGAGATTTTCAGAGATATTGGTAAGATCAGCTAACCAAATTTCTTGGATATTGGAGAGCCCCCAATAAATATCTGATCGGTCTTGAGCTAGCATCGGGACACTGAGCATTAGAATGCTCAAAATTGTTAATGTGATGGTCAGAATGAGACTCTGTATTAGTTTCAAAATTATAAGAATAGAGGTTCTAGAATTTGCTTAATTCCTCTTAATACTATGGTATTAGTATCATAATATAAAAGTATAACATGTAAGTAAGTGAAGGTAAAGTTGATATGATAGGGTGAATATCAAAAAATGTGCCAAAAATCCCACAAGATATGTAAACAAATTATTGTTCAATGATTGATTGTTACTACGCCCTAGTTCTGCATATTTATCAAGCTATTTTTGTATTTTCATTTTAGTATAAATTTCAAAAATTAACTTTACTAGCCGTGAGCGACCAAAAAATAATCTTCTCTATGGTGGGCGTCAGCAAAGTCCACAAACCCAATAAAACCGTATTAAAAGATATTTATTTATCGTTTTTTTATGGTGCTAAAATTGGAGTTCTCGGGTTGAATGGAGCCGGTAAGTCAACCTTACTTCGAATCATTGCAGGAGAAGATCAAGACTATTTGGGCGATATCAGTATTCAAAAAGGAGTCACCTTTGGATACCTTCCTCAAGAACCAGAATTGGACCCCAATAAAACCGTTAAAGAAATTGTTCAGGAAGGGGTGCAGGAAACCGTGGATTTACTGGCCGAATATGAAGCAGTAAATGCCCAATTTGCAGATCCGGATGCCGATTTTGATGCCTTAATTGCAAAGCAAGC
>CAKZLH010000061.1 GCA_937125285.1 uncultured Balneolaceae bacterium
GCAGAAGGCTCTAAGTATTCAGATCAGCAAAGATCCCAATTGAAGGATATTGTAAATGGAATTATTGATTTTGATGCCATGGCAAAAACAGCATTAGAATCAACCTATGACACCATTTCTGTAGAAACACGTGAAGAATTTATTCGCTTATTTTCCAGCATTATCAGAGATCAATCACTGGCAAATTTAGATATCTATCGCGCGGTTATTAGCTATGAAACCATAAGTGGATCTTTTGATTCAACCTATGTTCAAACCATCGCTGAATGGGACAATATCAGGACACCTGTTCATTATAAAATGAAGAAAGAGTCGGGTGAGTGGAAAATAACAGATATGAGTATAGACGATGTGTTTACTGCTGAGTCATACAACAGACAATTCCAGAGAATAATAGCAAGTCGCGGGTTTAATTATCTAATGGATACCTTGCGCAAGAGAGCTGAGCGAAATTCTTAGTTTCTTTTGAGAATCCTTTTTTTACTTCTATATTCAAAATAAACTACGTGTTACAGTCTATACCCACCTCAAAGAAAGAATACGAAGGATATGTCTATGTCAGTTATGGGCATCCCAAGTATTTAAAACATACGATAGCCTCTGTTAGTACTTTAAGGCGATACGATCGTGAACGACCAATAGCCTTGGCGTGTAGTAGTAAACACAAGCAAATATTAGATGAGAAAAATCTAACATATTTGTTTGATATAGTCCATGTAATTCCCGAAGAACATGCGTCTATTGTCGGTTTTAAGCACAATGTTTATCACTATATGTTTTTCCAAAGAAACCTGTATTTAGATAGTGATATTGTTTGGTGTAAAGACCCTTCTACTTTATGGTCTTCATTAGGTGTTTTTGATTTTACGATTACTGGAACCCTAGTTTCAGACGTTTATTTTGGCGCCTCCAAAGGGGCGGGAGTACTATTAGATATTATTTTTAGACGTAGAAGCCGTACACTAAAACGATTTGGGCTTAGTTATTTATCTCGAGTGCAATCTGGAATGATGTATGCACAAGACTATGAAATCACTAAACAAGTTTGTGTGCTTGCCTCTGAAATGCTTGATCGAAAGCATGAAACGCACTTCCGGTCTAGAAAATCGGAACAAGGTAGAACCATGGAGTCTTGTGAATGGAGTTTGGCTATGGCCATGTCAAAACTCAATATTCCCGTTTATCCTTGGTTACAAGGGCATAATAGCCCTCAATTAGACTATATAGAAGATCTCACCGATCATGATGATGAATTCATGTATGTGAATTGCACCTATTACAACGACGATTTCACCTATTCAATAAGGGGCTTGAAATCTGTTAGAACACGCAAAATCTTGGTAGGGATATTATCTTTATTACCTGCCAAAACAGACTATTTGTTAACCACACCTTACTGTTTACATTTTGGATGGTATCATCAAAAAAAACCGTTTTATACCTTCTCTGAATCGGTATGGCAACGATTGATAACCAATCAGAATTCAAATAAGCTGTTGGAGTCGTTAACTCGATTGCCCTTGAGTAGTTAGTAGTTTCCATTAATGGAACATCAGCAACATGAGTGATGTAAAAGAAAATCCTCGACTACTAATCATAAGCCCTTATTTTGTGCCTAGAAAAAGGGTAGGTGCTTTGCGTAGTTATAAATTTGCCAAGTTTCTTAACAAGATGGGATGGAAATTGGATGTTGTTTTTCTTCATGCCAATCAACAAAAACTAAGTAAGGATGAATCTGATCATTTATCTGGTATCGACTTACATGCTCTAGAAGTCCCTTTCGATCGCACTACTAAACAATCTGGAAGTGATTTAACAAAGGCAAGCCTTCATTCACCCACTCAAAACAAAAAGCAAAAAGGTTCGAGTCTCTTTCAGGGTTTTGTAGATTATTTGGAGCGTTTTATCCCCATGGATACTTGGTTTCCACTATTGAGGTATCATTACTCTAAAGTTGAACAAATTATCCTAAAGCAAAAGCCGCAGGCTATATGGGTTACGGCAGATCCATGGTCTGGTTTATTATTGGCTAGTCGAATGGCTAAAGTCTTTAACTTACCATTAATTGTCGATTTCAGAGACCCATTTACTCTATGCCCGGTTCGGTCCAAAAGAAAGGTTAAGTGGGTTCAAAACATCGAACAGTATTGGGAGCGAACAATTTTTGAACAAGCTAAAGCCATTGTTTTTACGGCCAAGGATACTCTTTTGATGTACCAAAACCATTATCCAGGGTTAATGGATAAAATGGCCTTGATTCATAATTCTTATGATCTGGATATACATAGGAATTCGACGGACCAAAACACCTCAAAAACTTCATCCCTGTTGCCAGTTCCATCTGCAGAGCAAACCTTTAAGCTAGTTTTTTTGGGTAAATTTCGATCCTCTTCACCGATTGAACCTGTCATAAAATTATTTGAAAGAATACGAATTCGGTATCCTGATCTTTTTACAGATCTGCGTCTTTATCATATTGGCGCTCTATCAGGAGATGTTTCAAATCGAATAAAAACTCTTCAACTAGAGGAGCTATTTATGCCTATGCACGCTGTACCCTATAACGAAGTGCCTAAAATGTTAGCTGACTTTCAGGTTTTGCTATCTATCCTAAATCCAAACAGAGATATGGTGATTCCTTCTAAATTTTGGGATTATTTACCTGCTCAAGCCCCAATTATTTCCATAGGGGGAAATGCTGAAATGGCCGATATTCTATCGAATACCAAAAGAGGCATGCAGTTTAAAGCTACTGAGTTGGATCAGTTAGCCACTTATGTATATCATCTTTGGCAAGAATGGTCGGTGAACAACAAACAAACAGATATGGATGAAGATAATAGGGAGGATGTAATCAATATTGAAGAACCCGTTGATGTCCAAGACCCAAAGCATCCACTGTATGCATACAGCGCTCTCTCGAAAACCCATGAACTTTCGGCTCTACTTTTCAAAGCTATAGAACAGCATAGTATGGATTCAAATACCAATAAGAGTTAAGCAAGTTAATGTCTTCAACCCGAAAAAAAGCTAAATCTACACTCAAGGAAAAGACGGGAGTCATCGTTTTTGCACGGGTTATGACAACCCTTATAGATTTAGCTTTAGCTATAATGGTAGTACGGTTATTGTCGAAAACCGATTTTGCTATTATGGGTTATGTATTAATGGTGCATGAAATAGCCCGGAATATTGCGGTTTTAGGCTTTCCCGATAGTATCTTCTATTATTTTGAGCGAGTGGCAAAAGGAGCCAGAAGAGCGCTAGTAGCTCAGACTGTTGGGATTCTGTTTCTAAGTTCGACGATAGCTGGGCTATTGATTTTACTTTTAAACACGGCATTACCGGCCTTGTTAACGCAGTGGCCTGAAGCATCGATTGGTATTTTACAGGAATTTCTGCCCCTTCTAGCTTTAGTTAGTATTCTAGAAATACCAACCTGGCCTACGACGAATATTTTATTGGCTTCTGATCGACAAAAGCTTGCAGCTTGGTATGAAATGGGGACTTCTGTAATGGCCTTTACAGCTCTTGTAGTACCTCTAAGCCTAGGATACGGTTTAACGGTAGCTATTTGGGCATTGGTGGGTTATGCCTTTGTAAGGTTAGTGGGTTCTTTTGCACTACTATGGGGTATACTGCCTAAAAAAGGGGCGTTATCAGAAGAGCTAAGTGAGGAAGATCAGTCAAGTCTTTTGGATTCTGTATCACTGAGAGATCAGGCCAATTTTTCAATCCCACTAGGCCTTTCTGCGTTGGTAGGACGTTTTAACAAGTATATTGACAAGTTTATAGTTTCTATCTTCTTGGTAAATACGGCTTATGCCGAGTATAACGTAGCGGCCAATGAAGTTCCTATTATAAAAGTGATTCCATTGGCCGTAGGTTCGGTACTTATCTCACGATATGTTCAGTTTCAGCTGCAAGAGAAAAAAGAAGAGTTATTGGCCTTGTGGTATAAAGGGATAGAAAAAGTAAGTTTGTTGGTGATTCCCTTAACTATCTTATTTACCGTCTTGGCGTCAGATTTGATTAGTTTACTATTTGAAACCGATCAAACCTCGTATGCTAACTCCGTGTTGCCCTTTCAGCTGTACAACTTAATTGTACTCATCCGAGTAACACATTATGGCAGTATACTTCAGGCATTTGGCGATACCAAAGGGGTGCTTTATTTTAGTATCAATTTACTGGTAGCTAATTTGTTTCTGAGTATTCCACTAACGATTTATTTTGGTATAGTGGGTACGGCGGCAGGTACCCTCATTGCTAATATTTATAATTGGTTGCTTTTATTACGCAGAATAGGACGCCATATGGAACTTCCATTTTGGAAAGTGTTACCATTTCCCTTTTATGGCAAAGTTCTACTGCTATCCATACTTATTTCTGGTCCTTTGGTACTTCTCAAGAATGTATGGTTGGTTGATCTGGGTGCTCTGCAGAGTATATTACTAGTGAGTATACTGTTTTTAGTTACTTACGTATGGTTAGCGCGAAGCTTTAAACTAATTACAACAGAAGACTGGTCGAGTTTTAAATCGTGGATAGGACTATCTTTTTTACGGTCTTGATAACCCAATTATGAATCTATCCAAGCCTTATATTTTACTCGTGTTAAAGGCCGCGCTTAATAATACTTAAACCTTTTTTGTTTCCGATATAGGTATGCACAAGATCAGGATACTCATCTAGCCAGTGTTGAACGGAGTCTTGTTCACTTTTACGTGCCGCGTCATCCAATAGTATAACACAGTGTTTGCTAAAGTATTTGTAGAGAAGTGGAATAGCTGGATAACGCGCCATTTTATTGGTCTTAACAGGAGGTCCATCGACCAATAAAAGATCAATTTTATGGGATAATTCAAGATCATCTAAGCTATACCAAGAGTAGCTTGTTTCATTGACTAAAGTGGTTTGAAGGGGAGCATAAATGACTTCCGCGCGGTGTTCAAGTTCATGCTCTTTAAGTAATTCATGAGTAATTTTTGAATATTTTTCAGAGTGATCCAATGAAATGATTTTGGCATCTGAAGGGCCATATTTTTCAAGGGCATAAGCAGTGATTAGTGTAGAAATACCACTGCCTAATTCTACTACGCAGGTAGGTTTATTTTGCATACAGCCGCGAATGATATGCTCTGCTAGATCGGGGAATGCCGTCCAACGAGACATGGAGGGTAAAGGATAGCGTGGCTCAATGTATCGGTAAATACTTTGAATGGCTTGCGATTGTATACGTTCTTCTTCTAAATCGGCCTCTAATTTTCGATACACATGAAAAATCATCGTTAGGATAAACAGCGTAATCAGGGGGAGTTCAACAATTATAGCCGCCTCAAATCCCCAGAAATAGTGTACAACAAAACCAACAACTAATAGCAGAATGCTGGGAACAAAGATATAGTTATTATCCTTATATTTTACCTTCAGTGATGAAGCATCATCGATCAGATTTCGAAGCATAGTAATTCATTTAACCGTTAATCAGTAGGTCAGTGTCTATCCACCGTAATTTAAGGCGTATTTTTTTTCAAGCCTTTAAGTATGATGTTCCAATTGTACCCATTGGTATCATGTTTTATGTTATCTCGTCAACAACTCTTGCGCAAGATACAAAATATACTCAGTCCTTAAAGTACACAGAACAGGGGTATTTATTAGTAGAAAATTTTGAGGAAGAAGAGTTGGACCAGCTTCCTTACCATTGGTTCGAACAAAAGGGGCAAAATCGGCCTTATGATTATCCGTTATCCATTAAAGAAGATTACGAATACACTATTCGGGTTGAAGAAAATGGTACGCCTAATCAATTTCTTCGGTTTGAAGGCAACAAAGCCAAGCATCTTAATTTCCCCCTACATGAGGTGGAGAATCTTTGGCTACAAAAAACCCCAATACTATCTTGGAAGTGGAGAATATGGGATATTCCAGAAAACGCCGATGAAAATATCGCGAAAAAAAATGATGTAGCCGCGAGTATCTATGTGGTATTTAAAATAAAAAAACTGGCGTTGGTGCGAGATGTTCCTCAAAGTATACGCTACACATGGAGTAGCAGTTTACGGGAAGGCACGGAATTTTCTACATTTTTTGGTCATCAAAAGGTTGTAGTTGTAGGGCAAGGACAACCTAACATAGCGCAAGATGATCAGCTTGAATGGATGACGTTTAGAAGAAATCTATTGGATGATTATCGACGCTTATTTGGAGAAGAACCACCAGACAAACCACTAGCTATACTCATATTAAGTGATGGTGATTCAACAGGTGACTTTGTAAAAGCTGATTATGACGATATCCTTTTTGAGCCTGATAACTAAGGAATTCCTTACCTTTACAGCATGAAATTTATACTTGATTGGTTAGCCCCATTATTGCGACTGAATATTCATCATCCAGGGAAAGTACTCTCGGTAGCCTTAATGCTGTCCATAATAGGGGCTTATTTTGCCGTGCAGCTACGTGTAGATACCGATTTGGCAAATCTGTTACCCGAAAATCACCCAAATGTTCAGGCTTTAAATGAGTTGAAGGAAATCGTAGGGGGGGAAACTCCTATGCAGGTTGTTATTCAAAGTCCTGATTTTGAGGCAAATAAGGCTTTTGCAGAGGTTTTGATTCCTCGCAGCCTGAATTTGGATTATGAACGTACATATGGACGTTTTTTTGAGCGGGTTGAATACACCAAGGAGACCGAATTTATACAAGATAATGCCCTCTATTTGGCCAGTGAGCAGGAGTTGGAAGATTTAACCGAATACATATTAGATGAAATTCAAACCGCAAAAGAAGAGGCGAATCCCTTTTACTTTGATTTGGGTTTTGAGGATGAGGACGTATCCGAGACCGATAATATAGATGATTTTAGAGCATCCTATGATGCTATTGTACCATCGGAGTATCCCGTGAATGAAGACAGTACCATAATGGTGCTCAAGTTCTTTCCTACCGGATCAAAAAGCGATATTCAATATCTCGAAGATATGTTTGCCGCTTATGATCAGCTGTTAATTGATTTAGCGCCTGAACAGTTTCATCCCGAAATGAAGGTCTATTATGGAGGGCGTTTAGAACGACACCTAGAAGAGTTGACCTCAATTATGAGAGATGTGCTTGGCAGTTTTGTGTCGGGTATTAGCAGTGTAATTTTATTGGTGATGCTATACTTTTTTATAAAGAAATATCTTCATTATAGAAAAGGATCCAAGCAATTACATAGTTTTAAAGACCATGTGCTTAGGATGCCTTTACCAGTACTTATTATTGGAATCCCTCTGATATCGAGTTTACTATGGACTTTTGGGATTACTTATTTTGTTTTGGGGATGCTCAACACCATGACCTCGGTTTTATTTGTCATCCTTTTTGGGCTAGGAATCGATTATGGTATTCATTACTACGCCAGATATATCGAGCTTAGATCTGAAGGCAAAAGTATTGAAGAGGCTATTTTAGCCACTCATCAAACTACTGGGGAAGCTATTGTTGTAAGTGCTTTAACCACGGCGGCCGCACTATTTGTACTTGTGATTGCGGAATTTAGAGGCTTTTCAGAGTTTGGCTTCATTTCAGGAATGGGAATCTTGTTCGCCCTTTTGGCGATGCTGTATCTGATACCCGCTATATTGGTCATACTAGAACGATATAAGCTTATTTTGTTTAGTTCGAATAATCAGGAATACCAAGTGTCGAATCGACCATTTCCATTCTATCGTTCTTTTGTAGTTATTGGGCTACTGATTTCAGGAGCGGTTCTTTTTAATGCTGATTCGTTACGCTTTCAATACGACTTTGGGAGCTTAGAACCTAGGTTTCCTAAATACGAAGCATTTTCAAAACTAGCGGGACAAGTAGATTCGGGAACAAAGCGTAACCCAGCTTATATTGTAGCTGAGTCAGATGAACAAGTCTCCGAGCTTGTTCAACTCCTTAGGCAACGAGCAGAGGAAGATTCTTTATCTCCTACAATCGCCAGTATTGAGGCGCTCCAAGAACGCTTTCCATTAGATTCGGTATCAATAGGCAAGAAACTAGAAAAGATTGCTTATATCCGTTCATTACTCGATGATCCACTTTTGAAAAATCAGGATAGTGAAGATTTTAGTCGATTACGAAGGGCCTCTCAAACAACGAAACCCTTACGGATTGATCAAATCCCCGATTACTTGCAGGCTCAGTTTGTATCTAAAGATGGAGAAGTGGGGCGCTTTGTCATTGTCTATCCATCAGTGGGGCTTTCCGATGGCCGCAAATCGATAGCTTTCAAAGATGATGTGTCAGAAATTGTACTTAGCTCTGGAGAAACTAAATTTGCAGGGAGTACAAGTATTGTAGCCGCAGCTATGTTAGATCTGATGAGGACCGAAAGCCCTTATATGGTTGGGGCTACTTTTGTGATGGTATTCTTGTTTATGTTATTCACCTTCCGTTCGGTGAAATGGTCTATTATAGCCATGTTACCGCTTATGGTTGGATTATTATTCTTATTTGGAATTATGATTTTGACTGGCTTTCAATTCAATTTTTATAACCTTGTGGTCTTACCGGCTATATTGGGTATTGGAGAGGATAGCGGAGTTCACCTTGCCTACCGTTACAGAGAAGAGGGCAAAGGGCGTTTGTCGGTAGTGCTTAGAAGCACTGGTCAGCACATTACGATGGGTTCGTTAACCACCATGTTAGGTTTTGCCGGGCTACTGTTTACGGCTCACCCTGGATTGCAATCATTGGGGATAATGGCGGTATTAGGTATAGGAATGACCTTGCTCACCTCGCTCACATTTCTACCAGCCTTATTGCAATGGTTAGAGTCTAAGCAATGGATTTAAAACAATAGGGCTAGACTACTGCTTCCAGAAGCTGGGAGAAAAAAGGATGATAATGGTGAAAAGTTCAAGTCTTCCTACCATCATGAGTACGATTAATACCCATTTAGCGGCATAAGGGAGGGGGGCAAAACTATCAGTGGGGCCAAATTCCCCCCATCCAGGACCAATGTTACCCAAAGCTGAAATACTAGCTCCAATGCTGGACATTAAATCATAGCCAAAAAAGCTAATGATGAGTGCACCCAACCCAAAAACCAACATATAAAGGATGAAAAAACTAAGGACTGTTCGTTGAATATAGGGATCTATCACTTGATCGCCTATACGCACAGGGAGGATGGCTTTGGGATGTATGATTTGTTTGATTTCACGCCCTAGGTTTCTAATTAAGATCATCCAGCGAATCATTTTAATTCCACCACCAGTAGAACCAGCGCTACTACCAGTAAAAAACAACAGAAGTAGTACAAAGGCACCAAACGAGTACCACAGTTCATAATCGTCGGTACCGAATCCGGTCGTAGTAATTATGGCTACTACCTGAAAGCTACCATATCGGATGGCTTCCAAAAGGGTTCTGCCATCAAAATACCAGAGTGAAAAACTTATGATTAGTATTCCAATAATGGTTATCAGTGTATAAAAACGAGTTTCTCTATTGTTAAAAAAGCTTTTGGTATCTCCTTTAAACAATCGGAAATGCATTGCGAAGTTAATCCCTGCCAGGAACATAAATAAGGTGATAATCACGTCTATATACACGGAATCAAAAGCAGCTATACTGCTATTTTTAGTCGAAAAACCACCGGTAGCCAGGGTGGCAAAAGCATGATTCAATGCATCAAACCAATCCATTGAGGGGTGTATCCATAACAATAAAAACTCAAGTGCGGTTAAGGCCACATAAACGACCCAAAGTAACTTGGCCGTTTCTTGTACTCGTGGGGTTAACTTGTCAGTCGTAGGGCCAGGAGATTCGGCCTGAAAAAGCTGCATTCCACCAATTCCTAATAGTGGGAGTATGGCTAGGGAGAGTACGATAATCCCCATCCCGCCTAGCCAATGAGCGAGTGATCTCCATATTAGAAAACTATGCGGAAGTGACTCAATATCGGGATTAATAATACCAGTAGAGGTGATTCCGCCTAGTATAGTAGAGCCCGTAGTAGTTAATCCACTCATGGTTTCAAAAACGGCATCGGTATAGGAGGGGAGTATACCAGCAATCATAAAAGGTAAGGCACCCACTAAGGAGAGTGTAATCCACGTTAGGGCCACCACCATGAATCCTTCACGAATTCGAATTTCTTCATTCGGTTTGAACTTTAACCAAAGCCCTCCACCAAGAATGAACGCCAATCCGGCCGATATCACAAAACTATGCCAAGTTTCCTCCTTATATATGAGGTCAATTAAAGCGGGTATGAGTAAAGCAAAACCCAGAAAAAAAATGAATGCGCCCAGAATACCAAGTACTACCAAAAAGTTAATTTTTGGTCTTCCTAATGCTGATATAGGCCCTTTTGTCATTGGTTACTGAAATAGTTGACTAACTTTATCTACAGCCTCTGGGAGACAAAATACCATCACACGATCACCTGAATGTATTTGTGTAATACCTGTTGCAATTTCCACTTTACCATCTTGAAGTACACCTCCAATTACACATCCTTCAGGTAAGCGTAATTTACTGATCGGTTTTTTGGTGATTTTAGAGCCTTGACCTGCTTGTAGTTCTATGACTTCTGCTTTAATCCCTCGCAATTCAGTAACAGATATTACTTTGCCTTCGCGAACATATCGATGTATTTCATTCGAGGCAGCTACTTTCTTATTAATTACGGCATCTAAACCAATGGTTTGACTTAAGGGGATAAAGTCAGGTTTTGAAACCAAGGCTACGGTCTTTTTTACCTCCAAATGTTTGGCCATTAAACAGGAGATAATATTGGATTCTTCATCATCGGTTACAGCAACAAAAGC
>CAKZLH010000062.1 GCA_937125285.1 uncultured Balneolaceae bacterium
TTTATGTTTAACCAATTTATATGGGCCCAAAGTAATAAAGATTTGGGAAAGTATGCGACAGAATACAAAATAATAGGGCTTAGCTTATTTTTTTTTAAAATGAACGATTTATCATAATTCTATCTTTATAGTTATAGATTAGTCCTAAGTTATTAAAATAAAAGGCTTATTATGACAAAGTCAGACATTGTAGATATCATTTCCTCATCCGTTGGACTCACTAAGGTAGAGACCGAGGCAGTGGTTAACGGTTTTATGGAAACAGTAATTGATGCGATGAAGCGAGGAGAACATATCGAACTCAGAGGTTTTGGAAGCTTCAAAGTGGTGAAACGTGCTCAGCGTGTTGCTAGAAATCCAAAGACAAATGAAGAGGTTATTGTCCCCGAACAGTTTGCTCCCGTTTTAAAGATTTCAAAGGATTTCAAAGAGTCTGTTAATAAATCACTTTCTGTCTAGTTTAGATTTATTCATTTTTAGTAGGGAATAGGTTAATTTATTCCTATCTTTTAAGTCTGAAAATTAAAATAAATAGTTTACAGGAATCGATACTATGCCAAGTGGTAAAAAAAGAAAACGCGCAAAGATAGCTAAGCACAAGCGAAAAAAACGATTACGCAAGAATCGTCACAAGAAAAAGAAATGATTTTTAGCCTCCTATATGGAGGCTTTTTTTTGCTCTTAATTTCTGAACAGATATTTGTAATGTAGGCTATAAAGCCATCTGTCGTTCTGTAATGGCTTTTGTAATGGTGTCTTCAGAAGTTTGAATGACTCGGCTACTTCTAACCAGTAGCTCTTTTAAACTTTTTTGGACAAACTCTTGCAGTTCTTGCATATTCACCAGGTCGCTTAGATTGAACTGAAAGTAGGAGATAAGCTGGATGGTAGATAGGTATTTGCCTTCCTTATCACCTTCAATTTCTACATGCCATCGTGTAATATTAGGACCTTGTTGGAGTTTAAGCTGTTGGTTCTGAGTAATCTGCTCCATCCAGCTACTTGCAAAATCCATACGATAGTTTCCCTCACCATTAGTCATGACTGGTTGGGCTTTTTCACTGTTAAATACCCACATAAGCTCCACATCGATGGTAGGTTTCGGTATTGATTTAGCCAATTCATTGGTTTCCAATAAAGGGTGATTGTCAAGACCTTCGAGATTTTTGGCTATTTGATATTCACGATACTGATCCCAGTCGAAATTAATGGATAGTTTATCAAAAAATTTTGTGAGAGGTTTGAGTTGAATACTCAGTTCTAATCCAGTAGCGAAAATGGTGTTATCTTGCCAAGTGCGAAAGTTTTCAATTCTAATATGCTTACTTTCTACATCTGAACGTATTGTATTTACAATGGATTGGAATATAGGGTAGTTCATGTCATGGAGTTTGGTTACTCGGGCTGCTAGATTATTTGGTGATACCTATGAATTATTATGAGTTAATATATTTAATAAAGGAGTTGAACATCAAATTCCTTGATGAGAAGGTTCAACGTATAATTTCACCCCAAAAAAATATCTTGGAGTGCTATATAGGAAATGGATGTATACGATTTCATGCGGTGCCGCCTTCTCCCTTTATATATGCCCGTTCTTGGCAAGCAGGTAAGAAAAAAAATGTGGTCGAGTTTTTTCCAGAGTTGTATGGTAAAAAATTCATAGCTGCCACCATTACTCAGCGAGATCGTTATCTAGGTGTACAGTTTGAAGAAGGATATTGGCTTTGGTTTGAAGTATTCGGTTCCAAAACAAACACTTATTTAGTCAAAGATGAGCGATTTATCGGTTCTTTTAAAAAAGAT
>CAKZLH010000063.1 GCA_937125285.1 uncultured Balneolaceae bacterium
CCAAAAGGTGAACTTAGAACGCTACCGTTCAATGCAACGCCCATAGACTTTGCCTTTGAAATTCATAGTGAAGTAGGGGAAAGAGCTATGGCCGCCAAGGTTAATGATAAGATGGTACCCTTGAGACACAAATTAAGAAATGGTGATCAAGTTGAAATAATCACGGGTACTAAAATAAATCTAAATCCAGACTGGATGGATGATGTGGTAACACATAAAGCTAAATCCAGAATACGCCAGTTTATAAAACAAAAACAGCGTAAGATAGCCGATGTTGGGAGAGATATTTGGGATAAGCGCTGTTATAAAGGTAAACTAGAAATAACGGATCAAGAGCTTACCAGGATTGCCCGCAAATTTAAGTATGAATCCACACAAGGCTTATTCTATGATTTAGGTACGGGTTCGATTGATGTGAATCAAGTATTTAAGGAGGCAAAAAAATTCAAAAGTACTGGTAAAATTGATCAGGATGATTCCGAAATCTTAGAATCATCCATTTCAACTCATGATGAGGTACAGCAGAAGTACTATGAAGCAGCTCGTGCTTTTGGACAGGGAAACGCCCTCATTCTAAATGGGGATGTTAGCCATGTTAAGTATACCTATGCCAACTGTTGTAATCCAATTCCTGGTGATGAGGTTTTAGGGTTTATTTCAAGAAATGGTGATGTGAAAATTCACCGAAGTATGTGTAATAATGCCCAGCATTTGTTGAAAAATGAAAGTGATCGAATAATTGACGTCCGTTGGGCAGGTGCTATTGATTCCACTTTTCTTGGTGCCATTAGGGTTATTGGAGAAGATAGGGTAGGTATGATTAATGACATCACAGATATTCTTTCTCGATCCTTATCAACCAATATGAAGAGTATTAACGTGTCGAGCGATGAAGGGATGTTTGAAGGCATCATAACCCTTTATGTAGATGGAATTAATCATCTAGAAAAAATCATGAAACGCCTTGAAAAATTACAAGGTGTAAAAAATGTTTTACGTTACGAGTAGTTGGTAGCTATTGAATACTAGGTTCTTTAATTTAACCCATGTATTTATATAAATAACAATTTGTTATGAGTTAAATGCCTCTCAATCAATCACCCGATTGATTTTTGAAAAACAAAATTACAAATGCATTAAGAAGAGCAAAAGAAATTAGGACAAACATTATGATGACCTACACAAAACGAGATATAGTTAGAAGAGTAGCAGAAGCCAACAATGACCCAATGATTAAGGTAGAGCCTTGGGTAGATTCCGTTATCGCAGCCTTAAGAGATATTATGATGTCTGCGGACACAGAATGTAGAATTGAAATTAGAGATTTTGGAGTTTTTGAGGTAAAAGAAACGAAAGCAAAACCAAAGGCTAGAAACCCAAAAACCAATGAAGTTATTTATGTGCCTGCACATCGAAAGACCCACTTCAAGCCTAGTAAAATGTTGAAGCAATTCTTGAGAGAACCACTAGAAGATTCTAATTCCTAATCGTTGTCGCCGCAATATTTTCGGTATCTAGCTATTGATTTAGGTGCTAGGCGCATTGGTCTAGCACATACCGATTTGTTGCGTACTATTGCGAGCCCTTTAGAGACCATAAGTAATGATATGTTATGGTCTAAACTAGATCAGTTAATACAGACCAATGAGTATCGGGCCATGGTCATCGGTTGGCCTCTTGAATCTGATGGTAATGAAGGACGTTCGGTAGATAGGGTTAAGAAATTTCTTATATCATTTACAAAAAGATATCCTAGTTTGGAAGTCCATAAGATAGATGAACGATACACTTCAAAAGAGGCTGCCCAGGTATTGATTGACTCAGGAACCTCTAAGAAAAAAAGACAAGAAAAAGGTAGGCTCGATAAAATAGCTGCAGCAATCATACTACAAAGATACTTAGATCATCATAATTAGCGCTCTATGTCAGTATTGTCCATTGTAACTTACAACGATCCTATTTTACGTACTAAAGCAGAAGTTGTACCTGAGATTAGTCAAGAAGTAGAACAATTTGTTCAAGATATGGTTCAAACCATGTATCATGCCAATGGATTAGGTCTTGCGGCACCTCAGGTTGGACGTTCTCTAAGAATTTTTGTTTTCGATCCGGACCCTGTTTTAGAGGATGATGAGCCGGATATGGGGATAATTATTTGTATTAACCCAGTTATTGTAAGTAAAAGTGAAGAAATGGTGGTTATGGATGAAGGCTGCTTAAGTCTCCCAGAATTAAACGATAAGGTAAAACGTTCAGAATCCATTGTTCTTCAATACAGAGACTTAGCTTTCAACGAACAAGAATTACCATTAACAGGATGGCCAGCAAGAATTGTATTGCATGAAATGGATCATTTGGATGGAGTACTCTTCATTGATCATTTAAGTAGTTTTAGAAGGCGCATGCATAGAGCGCAGCTTAGCGATATTGAAGCTGGCTTAGTTGAAACAACCTACCCCTTAAAACCTAAAATGATAGATGACTAAAAAACCTATGAAAATAGTTTTTATGGGTTCGCCTGAATTTGCTTTACCTAGTCTCCAGGTACTTATCGATTCATCTCATGAACTTCTAGCCGTGGTTTCAGGCACCGATAAACGAAGAGGGCGAGGAAAAGAGCTTAGTCCTACACCCGTAAAAGCCATGGCAGTACAATATGGAATTCCAGTGATAGAAGCGGATTCCATGAAAGATGAAAAATTAGAAACACAGCTTTCAGAATTGAATCCTGATTTATTTGTGGTGGTCGCTTTTAAAATTTTACCCCAAAAGCTATTAGATATACCTAAGATTGGGTCTATCAATGTTCATGCTTCCTTATTACCTAAATATCGAGGGGCTGCGCCCATTCATTGGGCCATAGCCAAAGGGGAGACCGTTACGGGTAACAGCATTTTCTTTTTGGATAAACGAGTAGATACGGGTTCTATTCTTTGCACCAATACCACGGATATTTTGCCTCATGAAACCACAGGGGATGTATATGAACGTCTAAAGGTGATGGGCGCTGACTTACTCAAAGAAGCAATAAGTTTATTATCTAGTGGTAAATATACATTATTCCCTCAAGATCATTCACTAGCTACCCCTGCTCCGAAAGTTCAAAAAGAGGATGCGAGGCTAAATTTTTCGATGAGAGCAACCGAAGTCTATAATCAGTTTCGCTCAATGACACCTTCACCAGGACCTTGGGTTGAATGGGAGGGCGTACCCTTGAAGGTGCATTCAATTTCGGTTGCAGGAGATGATC
>CAKZLH010000064.1 GCA_937125285.1 uncultured Balneolaceae bacterium
CTCACCATACCTTCACGCTAATGGAATCTATTTCTGATAAGCATTCTCGTATTCTTAGGCATCATAAGGCCACCTTAGATCAGGTAGTGACGTCCATGAAAACCTTCTCCCTTAAGCTGGACACCACCCAGCTTCCCAATAAAATCTATCTGTTGGCGGTAGGGAAAGCTTCCCAGCAGATGCTGGAGGCTTTTTCGAGGTCTTATTCGGTTAGGATTATCGATGGAATGGTACTTTCACCGGATCCGATTCCGACTGAGAAAGTAGATAAAAACATACACAAGCTAAGCTTCTTCACGGGCACTCATCCACTTCCCTCGGAAGAGAATGAGGCTTCTACCTTGGAGATTCTTTCCTTTATTAAAAGCCTACCCGCCGGAGCCACTCTTGTTTCTTTAATTAGCGGAGGTACGTCATCCTTACTTTGCTTGCCGCCAGACCCTATTTCTATAGCCGATCTTCAGCACACCTATGATGTATTGCTTCGATCTGGAGCCAGTATTCACGAAATGAACACCGTGCGAAAGCATATCAGCCTGGTAAAAGGGGGGCAGCTTGCACAATTTGCCCATCACCTTCACCTTCGTACCTATTTGCTATCTGATGTGCCCCAAGATACAGCGCATGTGATTGGAAGTGGACCCACTCTCACCGATCCAAGTACCTACGAACAAGCGCTTGACATCCTAAATGCCTACAATCTTAAGGAGCAGATTCCCAAATCTGTACGTGAATACCTTGAACAAGGGGCGCTAGGTCGCTACCCAGAAACCCCTAAACCCGGCCTCAACGATCACC
Organism: uncultured Balneolaceae bacterium; assembly: GCA_937125285.1. Classification (GTDB taxonomy): domain Bacteria; phylum Bacteroidota; class Rhodothermia; order Balneolales; family Balneolaceae; genus UBA1275. Next base: position 799 of record CAKZLH010000064.1, read on the forward strand.
CAGATCAAGAGGTACACCTGATCACCGTCTCAAAAACCTTACAACCTTTTTTACAGAGCCTGCTAGAGCAGCAAGGTTTTGGGGTACATTGGTCCGATGCGCCAATACAGGGTAACCAAAAAACAATAGTGCGAGAAATTGCGGGGCAGATTATTTCGGTGCTTAATGGACAATCGGAGTTGTCACAAAAAGCACCTCAAGCGTTGGTGTTTCAGGGTGAATCGTACCTTGAGGTGAAGGGTGAAGGGACCGGTGGTCGCAATCAGCATTTGGCTCTACTGTTAGCCCTTTCCTTGGAAGGGCATCACCCGGTTTCGGTGCTTAGCCTCGCCACCGACGGTGTTGACGGCCCCACGGACGCGGCAGGCGCGCTCGTGAGTAGCTATACCACCCTACATGCGCGTAAACAAGGCCACTTGCCCGAACCTTATATTCAGCAATATAACAGCTATGCGTTTCATGAGGTCATGAATACGCTTATTAAAACAGGTCCCTCGGGCACAAATCTCATGGATCTTTGCGTGGTTTTAATCCGCTAATCGTTCCTAGTTTCCTTCTAAATGTGTACCTTTAGCCATGGTTTGGGAGCATCCACTATATCTCTACGGTCTTGTGCTTATACCTCTGCTGTTGGTAGGGGCATGGCTGCGTACCCGTGCACTTACAAAAAATGCTGAGCAGTATTTTGATCAACAGCAAAAAGAGCGACTTCAACTGGGCTTCGCACCTTCTCGGGAGCGAGTTAAGCATGTTTCTTTTTTGCTGGCCATGACTTTCCTCATCGTTGCATTAGCGGGCCCCAAAATTGGCACCGAGGTTCGCGAGGTGAAACAACGCGGGGTCGACATGCTCATTGCCTTGGACGTTTCGGCCAGTATGAACGCCGAAGATGTGCGCCCAAGTCGGCTCGAAAAGGCAAAATTCGAAATTAATCGCCTCATCGAACGCCTCGATGGCGACCGGGTAGGTCTTATTGTGTTTACAGGTGAGGCGTTTTTGCAAAGCCCAATGACCTTAGATTATTCGGCCCTTCGTCTGTTTTTAGAAATTGTGAGCACCGATCAAATGCCGAGTTCCGCCACCGATTTCGCTTCGGCTTTGGAAGTTGCCGAGCAGGCATTTAGCGCTCTAGATTCCGAGGAGCAAGAAAATCCTAGTGCCAATACCGCCGCTCGCGTATTGCTCATTATCTCCGATGGAGAAGATCACGAACAAGAATACGAGGACGCGCTTACATCTCTAACGGAATCCCAGGTTTCCATCTACACTTTGGGTATTGGTACTACAGCCGGAACCACCATTCCGCTTTATGAGGAGGGAACGGGCGCTTTGGTAGGCTATAAACGAGACCGGCAGGGGCAAGTAGTCACCACAGCTCTTCAGCGAGAAGCTCTTCAGGAAATCGCGAATCAAGGTGGGGGTAGTTACTATCAAATCGATCGAGGAAATTCGGGCATTGATGCCTTTCTTGCCCGGGTCGATGAGCTGGAGCAGGGTGAATTTTCCTCTCAAGAGTACGCCGATTTCAAGGATCAATATCAGTGGTTGGCCGGTGTAGGATTAGTATTCTTCCTACTGGCATGGATGATCCCTGGTTTTTCAAAAAAACAATTTTCTTTTTCGGGTTGAATTACCCTAGCCAAGTCAACAAAACCTATATGACTCAGAAGAACATAGTTCACAAACCGATGCAGCGCCCGCTACCAGGTAAAGCTATACGTCTTTTTGTTACGGATTTAGACGGCTGTATGACCGTTCCTTTTGAAACGCCACAATGGCCTGATTATACGCAGATTCGTGCCTTGCAACTCCAAAGTCAGGATGACCCAAGTATTCCGCCTATGAGTATTTGTACGGGTAGACCCATGCCTTACGCCGAGGCTCAAGCTCAGTTTTTGGGGATTCGTCTTCCGTTTGTATTTGAAAGTGGGGGTGGGCTGTATGATCTTACCACCAACACCCTTAGCTGGAATCCTGTCGTGACCGAGGTCTTAAAAGCCGATATCGATGCCATTCGTAGCTGGGCGCATCGTGACATATTCCCGAACTTTCCAGGAGCCATACCTGAATTTGCCAAATTTACTGATGTGGGGCTCATCCATCGTGATTCTTCGGTCATTGATCGCATTTACGCCCTTGCCACCACTGAAATAGCCGCCCACTTTCCACTGTTTGAGGTGCACAAGACCGATGTTTCGGTAAATATTATAGTGAAGGAAGCCAACAAGGGTAGGGGGCTGGAACTCTTGTCTGAAACGCTGGATATTCCTTTGGATCAAATGGCCTATATTGGAGATTCTAGCGGGGACATCCCAGGACTACAGCGTGTGGGTATGGCCTTTGCTCCTCAAAACGCGCAACCGGCGGTAAAAGAGGCATCCCATTTGGTAACCGAGTTCGATGCAACGGCTGGGGTGTTGGAGGCCTATCATTGGATCATACAACATAACTTGCGTGTTTGAGCATGGGTATAGATTAAGGCATATATAAGGTGTAATTATGAGCAAAGACATGAACAATGTATTTATCCACGAAACCGCCATCGTTGACCAACCTGCCACCATCGGAGCCGGCACCAAAATCTGGCACTGGGTGCATGTGATGTCCGGCGCCCAAATTGGGGAAGGCTGCGTACTTGGTCAAAACGTCTATGTAGGAGGAAAAGCCATCCTCGGCAACAATGTGCGTGTTCAAAATAACGTATCTATCTACGACCGGGTCATATTGGCCGATGATGTTTTTTGCGGCCCTAGTATGGTATTTACCAATGTGATTAATCCCCGTAGTTCCGTTGAGCGTAAAGACGAATACCTCGAGACCCGAGTAGGCAAAGGAGCGAGTATTGGGGCCAATGCTACCATCATCTGTGGCAACGAAATTGGAGAATATGCCTTCATCGGCGCGGGCAGTGTGGTTACCAAACCCGTCCCTGCCTATGCCTTGGTAGTAGGCAACCCCGCCAGACAGTTAGGGTGGATGTCTAAAGCTGGGCTTCGGTTAACATTTGATGAGGATGGTAAGGCGGTATGTACTGAGACGGGTGAGCGGTATACGCTAGATTCGGGATTGTGTAGGATAGTGGATTAATTTGATTGTAATCTGTAATTCCTGATCATATTACTTTTGTGTTAACCTTGAAAAAATTAGAGCAACATTTATAAAAAATCTGTAATATTGAGTAATAAAATTACTCATTCATGGTTTTGGTATCTAAGAATTTATTCTCACAAGCAGATACTCTGCTTTCAACGCTCGTTTATACCATGCTCGATACCTTAATACAATCCAAAACCAGATTAAAGCTCCTCCTTCGCTTCTTCCTGAACCCGGATAGCTCAGCATATTTGCGTGGATTAGCACAAGAATTTGATGAAAGCACCAATGCGGTACGGGTGGAATTGAATCGATTTGAGGAGGCGGGACTGATACAGAGCCATAAGGAAGGCAATAAGAAGATGTATCATGTAAATACCAATTTTCCGATGTTTAACGAGCTGCAGAAGATCGCCTTCAAGCATTTCGGGATCGATCAGATCATTGAGCAGGTGATCGAGAAGCTGGGTGATATAGAGGCGGTTTATCTGACCGGAGATCTGGCTCGGGGGCTGGATACGAATGTGGTGGATGTGACGCTTATTGGACGGGATATTGATAACAGCTATCTTGCGAAATTGGTGCAGAAAACGGAGGAATTGGTTGGGCGGAAGATCAGGACATTGACTTATGAAACGGATGAAAATGTGGAACTTGGCTTTCCGAGGCTATTGATCTATGGGGAAATAGATGAATAACAGAATAAAAGAATCAAAGTGAGCCAGTTAGAAACTTTACTAAAGAAAATCGAAGACAGGACGTTTACTGTTGGGATCATAGGATTGGGATATGTTGGACTTCCTTTGATGTGGACTTTTCATCAGAATGACATGCCTGTGCTTGGGTTTGATATTGATATTGAAAAGGTAGAAAATCTGAAGAATGGTATTCCTTACATAAAGCATCTTGGTACAGAAATGATGGAAACGCTGGCTAAATCAGATATTGCGTACGCTACGATCGATTTCTCCCGTTTGGATGAAGCCGATGCTATTTTATTATGTGTGCCAACGCCATTGAATCACCACCGAGAACCAGACATAAGCTATGTGGAGCAGACCACTGAAACCGTCTCCAAACACCTGCGCAAGGGACAACTGGTGATCCTGGAGTCCACCACATGGCCGGGAACCACCGAAGAGCTTATGATCCCCATCCTGGAGAAGAACTCTGGACTAAAAGCCGGTAAAGATTTTTATGTGGCCTACAGCCCCGAGCGCGAAGACCCGGGCAACCCGAATTTCAATACAGCGAAGATCCCCAAAGTGGTGGGCGGACATGGAGAAGAGGCCCTCAAGCTGGCCACCGCCATATACGATATGACCATTGTACAAACCGTGTTGGTCTCTGACAGCAAGACGGTCGAGGCCTTTAAGCTAACCGAAAACATCTTCCGATCGGTTAATATTGCCCTGGTGAATGAGCTGAAGGTGGTGTATGAGGCCATGGATATTGATGTGCATGAAGTACTTGATGCCGCGGCTACCAAGCCGTTTGGCTTTATGAAATTTACCCCCGGACCTGGACTCGGCGGGCACTGCATTCCCATTGACCCGTTTTACCTGACCTGGAAAGCCCGCGAGTTTGAAAGACACACACGCTTTATTGAGCTGGCCGGAGAGGTCAACACCGACATGCCCCGCTACGTTGTGGAGCGCACCATGCACGCCCTCAACACCCACAAAAAAGCCATGAACGGGAGCAAGATCCTCGTGATCGGCCTCGCCTACAAGCCGGATGTGGATGATATGCGGGAGTCGCAGACTTTCAAGATCTTTGATCTGCTGAAGAAGAATGGGGCAGAGGTTTCCTATTACGATCCTTTCATCCCGGAAGTCCTCCCCACCCGCGAACATGCCGAGTGGATGGGCACCAAGTCTATTGAATGGAACAAAGAAGCCGTCTTAGGTTTTGATGCGGTTCTGATTTCTACAAATCATTCTACAATTGATTATTCAGAATTGGTTGAATGGAGTGAGTGTGTGGTAGATACGAGGAATGCGATGAACAGTATTGAAGCTAAGAATGACAAACATTTATTTAAGGCTTCAACAAAGTTGAAAAGAAAAGAATATGATATAATAATTATCAGTGCAGGTATAATTGGGGGGGCGATTGCTTATAAGCTTTCTCTAAAGGGAGATTATAAAATTGCCGTTATCGATAAGGAGCCTAAGCCCAATATGCATCAAACAGGCAGGAATAGTGGTGTAATTCATTCAGGAGTTTACTATCCAAAAAATTCTCTTAAGTCAAAAAATTGTATTGATGGATATAATCAGTTAGTTGAATTTTTAAAAGACAATGAAATACCATTTAAAATAACTGGTAAACTCATAGCCGCTGCTGATGAATCTGAATATGAAGAGTTGGCAAGGTTATATGAAAGTGCAATGTCAGTCGGACTTAACGTTAAATACATGGACGAAAATGATATTAAATTTATTGACCAAAACTTAATCACAAAAAAAGGGTTTTTTGTCGAAGAAACTGGAATTACCGACTACAAAGACGTCTTAAATAAGTTTATTGAATTAAGTTCTTCGAATAGAGTTGATTATTATTTCTCCAATGAAGTTATATCAGTTTCTCATGGTAATATCACAGCAATAAGGACTTCTAATAATGAGTTTGAAACTAAACATGTAATTAACTGTTCTGGTTTGCAATGTGATCGAGTGTATGAAATTTGTACGAATAGAAAATCTCCTGTTACGATAATTCCCTTTAAAGGTGAATATTATATAGTTCCTGAAAACTTTTACTCATCTGATGTGCCCATATATCCAGTTCCAAATCCTAATTTTCCGTTTTTAGGAGTTCATCTCACGAGGATGATCGATGGAACTTTAAAAGTGGTACCCAATGCTGTTCTTTCATTCGATAGGGAAGGATACGATGGGTTCAATTTTGATATTGGTGATAGCTTGAAAATAATTTCAAATAAAGCACTGTATAATATAGGAAAGAAGTACAGTAGTACAGTTGTTAAAGAACTATTAAAGCATGGTAACAAAACTTATTTCGAGGCTAATGTTAGAAAATATTGGTCTAACTTTTCGAAAGAAGATATTATAGGCTACACTTTCGGAATTAGAGCACATGCGACCGAGGATGGAGAATTAGTTTCTGATTTCAGAATTGAAAATTTTGAAAATCAAATACATGTTTTAAATGCTCCATCTCCTGCTGCAACATCTTGCTTGGCAATTGCTGACCAAGTCATTTCATACATATTGAATTATTAAAGCTAAAAACAAGATAGTTAATGAAAAAAATTAGTTTTGCTATTATCGGATGCGGAAGAATTGCTCAGAGACATGCTGAGCATATTTCAAATTTCGGAAAATTAAAAGCAGTTTGTGATATAGAACTTGAAAAAGCAGAAGCGTTAGGTAAAGATCATAATGCCAAACCTTACAAAGACATTGATGATCTGTTATCAAATGAAAAAGATGTAGAAGTAGTTTCTATATGTTCTCCAAATGGTTTACATGCTGAACACTCCATAAAAGCTTTGAATGCCGGTTTTCATGTATTATGCGAAAAACCGATGGCCATTAATGTACATGATTGTGGGCAAATGATTCAGGCTGCCGAAAAAAACAACCGAAGACTTTTTGCCATAAAACAGAATCGCTTTAACCCTCCTGTTGCAGCTGTAAAGGAAGCCATTGACGATGGTAAATTTGGAAAAATATATAGTATACAGCTTAGTTGTTTCTGGAATAGAAATGAAGACTACTATGCTAATTCTTGGAAGGGTAGCAAAGATATTGATGGAGGTACCTTATTCACCCAGTTCAGTCATTTTATTGATCTGGTTTATTGGATGATTGGTGATGTTAAAAGAGCGAATGCATTAACAAGAAATTTTCACCATAAAGGTATTATTGAATTTGAAGATACTGGAGTGATCTCCCTTGAATTTTTTAATGGTGTTATCGGTACTATCAATTATACAGTAAACAGCTATGGCGGGAATATGGAAGGGTCTCTTACTATATTTGGAGAAAAAGGAACGGTAAAAATAGGAGGTCAATATTTGAATGAACTGGAATATCAGAATATTGAAAACTTTAAATTTGAGAATTTACCCGAAGGAAACACAGCAAATAATTATGGGCATTATCAGGGTTCGATGTCTAACCATGATGAGGTTTATAAAAATGTGATTGACGTACTTCAAAATGGAAGCTCAATTTCTACCAATTCTTTTGAAGGTTTAAAAACGGTGGAAATCATTGATAAAATCTATCAATCAGCAAAGGAAAACAATTAAATGGAGCCAAAGGTTTTTAAATCCGGCGTGGTTAATGTGGAGTTCGGCAGTAATGTTAAATATGTTGATCCAGTTAATTTATATGGTTGCATAATTGGAAACGATGTTTTCATTGGCCCTTTTGTGGAGATCCAGAAAAATGTAAGTATTGGCGATCGATCTAAAATCCAATCTCATAGTTTTATTTGCGAATTGGTTACGATAGGTAATGATACATTTATCGGACATGGTGTCATGTTTATAAATGATGTGTTTACAATGGGTGGTCCAGCACAGGGTGACCAATCACTTTGGAAGAAAACAAAGATTGGAAATAATGTCAGTATAGGAAGCAATGCAACTATTTTACCTGTTGATATCTGCGATAATGTAGTAATAGGAGCTGGGTCTGTAGTCACAAAAGATATCTCAGAATCTGGAGTTTATGTAGGTAACCCCGCAAAAAAACTTAAATAACTTATTAATACGATTTTTATGAACGTACCATTTGTTGATTTAAAAGCTCAATACAATTCGGTAAAAAAAGAAATGGATGAAGCTATTCATCGCATCTTAGATAACACGGCTTTTATCGGGGGAAATGAAGTTGATGAATTTGAAAAAGCCTTTGAAGAATTATACGGTGTTGATCACTGTGTACCAGTGGGTAATGGGACAGATTCATTATACATAATTATGAAGATGTTGGGAATTAGTCCGGGAGATGAGGTCATAACTCCTGCTAATAGCTGGATTTCCTCTTCTGAAACCATTACCCAAACCGGAGCAAAACCGGTTTTTGCAGACATAGAAGAAGAGTATTTTACGATTGATCCGAACCATATTGAGCAACTGATCACTGAGAAAACAAAGGCCATTATGCCGGTGCATATTTTTGGCCAAATGTGTGACATGGATGCCATCATGGATATTGCCAATAAGCATGACCTGTTTGTAATAGAAGATTGTGCTCAGTCTCATTTTTCTGAGTTTAAAGGAAAACGAGCCGGTGTTATTGGGGATGCTGGTTCTTTTAGTTTCTATCCAGGTAAAAATTTGGGAGCTTATGGAGATGCAGGAGCTATTATTACGAATAATGAAGAATTAGCGGAAAATTGCAAAATGTTTGCACGTCACGGTGCTTTGAAGAAACATGAACACGAAATGGAAGGTATAAACTCTCGTCTGGATGGTATTCAAGCGGCCGTATTGAATGTGAAGTTACCCCATATTTTAAAATGGACGGAACAACGTAATCAAAACGCGCAGCTATATAATCAATACTTATCTGGAATTGATGAAATAGATCTTCCCAAAGTTCGAAACAACACTAAGCATACATTCCATTTATATGTGATCAGGGCACAAAGAAGAGACGAATTAGCTGAGTATTTAGATGAAAAAGGCATTTCAAATGCAATTCATTATCCAAGAATTTTACCAAACCTTCAAGCGTATGATTACTTACATCATTCATGTACAGATTTTCCGATTGCAAACAAATATGAGAGGCAAATTCTATCCCTTCCAATGTATCCTGAACTGAGAAAAGATCAAATAAAATACGTATCAGAAACCCTAATTAATTTTTTTAGAAAGGGGAAATCTAAATGAACTTTATTTATCTTTTTAGACATTGGCGTCCAAGTTTTAAGGCTTTAACAAATCTATAATTTGAATTAGATTACAATAGTAATACCATCAGGATTGGTCTTGTATGATAAGTCGAATGTGAAGAATATGCATAAATTACTGATACATCTTACTACAATAATTTTTTCCAAGGCATAAGTTTTGTAAAAACATTACTAAATCGCAATTAAAGGAATTGAAAAAAATTTATCTTACGATTTAAAGCCAAAAGAATTCAATAATTATTTAACGCTAAAATTTTGAATTAATGTTAAACGAAAAATCAGTACTTATTACAGGTGGTACGGGCTCTTTAGGTAGAGCTCTTACTAAACACATTTTTAAAACTTATCCTGACTTAAAAAGACTTGTTATATATTCTAGGGACGAGCAAAAGCAATTTCAAATGGGGCAAATGTATCCTAATGATAAATTTCCTCAAATCAGATTTTTTATAGGGGATATCAGGGATGAACAGCGAGTAAAGCGCGCATTAAAAGGCATTGACTATGTTATCCATGCTGCAGCGATGAAGCACGTCCCGGTTGCTGAGTATAATCCCATGGAATGTATTAAAACGAATGTGTTAGGTGCCGAAAATCTGATCAATGCTTGCCTTGAAACCGAAGTAGAGCGTGTTGTAGCGCTATCAACAGACAAAGCAACAGCCCCTATTAATTTGTACGGAGCTACCAAGCTTACCTCTGATAAATTATTTATTGCAGCAAACAATATAAGAGGTTGGAATCCCATTAAATTCTCGGTAGTCAGATATGGAAATGTTATGGGATCCAATGGTTCGGTAATCCCATTCTTTTTGAATAAAAGAAAAGAGGGTGTTTTGCCTATTACCGATCCTAATATGACTCGTTTCAATATTTCCCTTCAAGGTGGGGTGAACATGGTGATGCATGCTCTTGAACATGCCTGGGGTGGTGAACTGTTTGTTCCGAAAATCCCATCTTATAAAATTATGGACGTTGCAGAAGCAATAGGTCCGGATTGTGAAAAGCCTATTATTGGAATACGTCCGGGTGAGAAAATTCATGAGGAGATGATAACCTCGTCGGATTCGTTCAATACCTATGATTTAGGAAAGTATTATGCTATTCTTCCACAGGTTCCAAGGTTTAAGCTAGAAGATTTTATTGAGCAGAATCAAGCTAAACCCGTTGAGCGAGGATTCCGTTATAATTCGGGAGAAAATGATGAATGGGAAACGGTAGAAAGCCTTAGAAGACTTATCAAAGAACATGTAGATCCGGATTTTAATCTATGAGTAAAGCAATTGCAATTATTCCCGCAAGGGGGGGCAGTAAAAGAATACCCAAAAAAAACATAAGAAACTTTTTAGGTGAACCAATTATCAGTTATGTAATTAATGCAGCTCTAAAAAGTAATTTATTTGAAACTGTAATGGTATCAACTGACTCAAACGAAATTAAGAAAATTGCTATAAGCTATGGAGCAGAAGTCCCTTTTCTTAGGAGTAAAAAAAATTCAGATGATTATGCTACCACTATTGATGTTTTAGAAGAAGTAATTAATAGTTACAAAAAGCTTGGCAAAACATTTGAATATGCATGCTGTCTTTATCCAACAGCACCATTTACGAACACAAACAGATTGGAGTTTTTTTTCAAAAAACTAAAAGAAAAAAGCTACGATTGTATTTTCCCAGTTTTAGAGTATTCTCATCCAATACAAAGATCTATAAAATTAGTTAAGGGAAATCGAATAGAAATGGTAAATCCTGAAAATTTAGTCACTAGATCGCAAGATCTAGAAAAAAGATACCATGATGCCGGACAGTTTTATTGGTTTATCCCTGATAAATTAATTCATCAAAAAAAACTATGGACATATAATACTGGAGCCATAGTTATTAATCCTCTAGAGGCACAAGACATAGATAATTTAGATGATTGGTTGATAGCTGAGCTTAAATATAAAATGATGAATAATTTAGATGTATGAGGAAAAAGAAAATTTTGATTACAGGTGCATCTGGAATGCTTGGGGCAAATTTAGTGAGCCAATTGCAGAATCTTTTTGATGTTTACTCAACTTCTTCATCTGACTTTAAAGAAAGAGAATTCGACAAGTTTAAAGTTTTTGATCTAAATCAAGAAGATTATTCCCCCTTGTTTTCATGGGTAGATCCCGATATTATTATTCATTGTGCTGCAATAACAAATGGAAATTTCTGTCAAAATAATCCATATAAGGCTTTTCTCACGAATTCTTTTTCGTGTAACAAATTGGCAAGTTTTTCAAATAAAGAGTGTCATATTATATATATTTCGACTGATGCTGTTTTTTCAGCAGATATCCATCTTGCTAAAGAAAGTGATATTCCAAATCCTGAGAATATATATGGGAAATCTAAAGAGCTCGGTGAATTTCTATTGCAGAGTTCAGATAAAAAAATTTCAATTATAAGAACCACAATCGTGGGTCTGAATTTAAATTCAAAAAAAAGTGGTTTTGCTGAGTGGATTATTCGGAGTCAAAAGAAAGGAGTAAAAATAAATTTATTTGAAGATGTTTTATTTACTCCGATCTCAATTTGGAGACTTGGAGAAGAAATTATATCACTCATTCAAAATCCAATCAATACAAAACTTTATCACATATCAGGCTCTGAAGTTGTAACAAAATATGATTTTGGTTTTGAGTTGGTTAAAAGCCTAAATGGTAATTTTGATTTATTAACTAAAGGAAATATTCGGGAATTTAGTGGCAGAGCAAAAAGATCAACTGATCAAACTTTATCTTGCAAAAATTATGAAATTGAAAGGAGTATTAAACTCCCTTCCCTTGCAGAAACCGTTAATGATATTAAAATAAAATACAATGAAAGACATAAAAATTGGAAATGATTTAATCGGAGAAGGTCACCCTGTATATTTTATTGCAGATATTGCAGCAAATCATGATGGTGATCTAAATCGAGCAAAAAAACTTATTGATTTAGCGAAAGAGAGTGGTTCAAATGCAGTAAAGTTTCAGCATCATGATGTTTCTAAATATGTAAGTGATTATGGCTTTAAAAATTTAGGTGGAAAACATAGTCATCAGGCAAAGTGGAAAAAGTCGATTTTTGAAGTGTATAAAGATGCTGAGGTGCCGGTAAACTGGACTGATGAACTTAAAAAGCATTGTGATGATATTGGGATTGAGTTTTTTTCAACCCCTTATGACTTAGATATGGTAGATCATTTAAATGATTATGTGCCAGCTTTTAAAATTGGTTCAGGTGATGTTGCATGGAATAAAATGTTAGAAAAAGTAGCAAAATCTGGTAAACCAGTTTTGTTTGCTTCTGGTGCAGCAACCATGCAAGAAGTTGTAGATGCTGTAGATATTATCAGTATTCATACTGAAGATCTTCTTTTGATGCAGTGTAATACTAACTATACTGGATCAGACGAAAATTTTAAATATATCAACCTGAATGTATTAAAAACTTATGAAACTTTATTTCCTGATGTTCTTTTAGGTTTAAGCGATCATACACCAGGTCACGAGACGGTACTTGGGGCGGTTGCACTAGGTGCGGTGGCTGTTGAGAAGCATTTCACTGATGATTGCAGTAGAGAAGGACCAGATCATCCGTTTTCTATGGACCCTGAAGCTTGGAAAGCTATGGTTGATTCAACTAGATTATTGGAGGCTGCTATGGGGAGTTCAGTGAAGAAGGTTGAGGAAAACGAAAAGGAAACAGTGGTACTTCAAAGAAGAGCTATTAGGGTGACTACTAATTTAAAGGAAGGGGATAATTTGAAAGAAACTCAGATCCAATATCAGAGACCTTGTCCTAAAGATGCGATTCATCCTAATGATGTACATAAAGTTATAGGTAAAAAATTGATCAAAGACATTGAGTCAGGTGATTATATCAGACTGGAGCATTTTAAATGGTGAAGAGGATTAGCCCTAAGGTCTCGATAATTATTACTTCATATAATTATGAAGATTACATCATAGAATGTGTAGAATCCTGTTTGAATCAAAAAGGTTTTCATGATTTTGATGTGATAGTTGTTGATGATGGAAGTTCAGATGCAACAATTAGTCTCTTAGACGGAATTACAGATTCAAGATTAAAAGTATATCAAAACCAGAATCGTGGCATAGAATTCTCTTCTAATTATGGAATTAAAGTATCTAATGCAGATTATGTAGTGAGAGTAGATGCAGATGATAAGCTTTCTTCAGATTACTTGAGCGAGATGGTTCCACTAATAGAAAACTCCGGATATGCCTTTGTGTATTCGAACTATTATATATTTGATGCAAATAGTGAAGTAATTGATAAATCAGAGTTGCCGTCGTTTAATAAGGAGGAAATTTTTAATAGGGGAGATTTTTTAGCCACAGGAACATTATATAGAAAGAAGACCTTAAAAAATGTTGAATTTTATTCAGAAAGCGTAAAAAATTGTGGTTTAGAAAACTACGAATTGATTCTTAAAATTATCGATGAATCAAATAAAGGGGTTCGAAATGAAGATCACCTTTTTTATTACAGAAGGCATTCGTTGAATTTATCTGATAGAAAAAAGAAAAAAATAGTTTCATACGGTAAAAGCTTATTGAAAACTATATATAATAGAGAGTATAAAACTAATAAATTTCACCCTTACAAATTAGAGTTATAGATATGAAACGGGTATTAATTGTTTCAGCTCATCCTGACGACGATATATTAGGTTGTGGTGGATTAATGGCAAAGTATTCTTCTTCAGTTAAGTTCAAAGTAATTTTTATCGCTGAGGGTTCTTCTTGCCGATTTTCAGAATCAGAACTCGAAAAGCAAGAAGTAAGTGATGTAATTAATAAAAGAAACAGATCAGGGATTAAAGCCTTGGATATTTTAGGGGTTAAAAATGTAGAGTTTTATGATCTACCATGTGGCCGATTGGATCAAGTTCCTATAATTAACATAAATAAGATAATTGAACAAGAGATTATTCAATTTGAACCTGATACTCTATTTACACATTCTGAGAACGATGCAAATAATGACCATAAGATTGTTTCTAAAGCATCAATAATGGCAACACGTCCGAATGCCAATAATTTTGTAGAAAAAGTTTTTCAGTATGAAATACTATCTTCTAGTGAGTGGAAATTTACTGATGCTTTTCTACCCAATCATTTTGAGGTACTTACCGCTAATCAAGTAAAACTTAAGTGGGATGCGCTAGCCGAATATGAAACAGAAATAAAAAAGTTTCCATTTCCAAGATCATATGATGGTTTAGTTTCTTTGGCTAAGTACCGAGGAATGCAAAGCGGTTATGAGTTAGCAGAAGCTTATAGATTAATTAGACATATAAGAATATGAAAATAGCTTGTATTACTTATAGGAGTTGGGCATCTGAAATCTATAATAAATTGGCAAAAACTTATGATGTACACGATTTTCTTTTGATTCATTCTAAAGAGAATTTTTCTGAAGAGGAATTGAAAAGCTTTAAACCAGATATAATATTATGGTATGGTTGGAGCTGGATGATAACTTCAGAATTTGTTGATAATTATGAATCCATAATGCTTCACCCAAGTCCTCTCCCTAAATATCGGGGTGGTTCTCCTATCCAAAATCAAATTATTAATGGAGAAACAGAATCAGCTGTTACCCTATTCAGAATTACTAACGAACTAGACAAAGGTGATATATATATACAACAAAAAATAAGCTTAGATGGAGAAATAGAGGATATATTTGAAAGAATAGTTAAGGTTGGATTTGAAGCAACATGTAAAGTTATTGAGGGTGATTATGAACTTCAATCTCAAAATGATGAAGATGCTACTTATTATAAAAGAAGAACACCTAATCAATCTCAAATCACTATGGAAGAAATCAAAAATGAATCAGGAAAATACTTATATAATAAAATAAGAATGCTAACAGGCCCGTACCCAAGAGCATACTTAATAACATCAGATGGCAAAAAACTCAATTTAAATAGTGCAAGTCTGGAAGATTAATGATGAAATCTAAACGCAGTAGTAAGAAGGAGTAAAAGATTGTTCAATTTAATTAAAAAATAGTGTTAAAATTAAAATTGAATATATCGTTTGAGCAGGTCTTTACATGTTATAATTATTTCGCTTAAAGTAATAACTAGCAATTTTAGATAAATTATTGCTACAAAAGAATAGTAAAAATTCGTTAATGTATTTATTAGTCATCTAGTAAATACATTAACAATAAAGTAAACACATATAAAATATAACATTATAAATCTCGGGGTAAGTGCAAAATATTATATTTCATTCTCTTAATTCTTATTCTAAGACTCATGCAAAGTGTGAATAGAATTATATCCTGCATGGATAAGATTTACAATTTTAGAATATGAAACTTTTAAAAGAGTTCAATTTAGGAAAAGATCTAATTGAATTACTTAGGCATTCAAAAAATTATGTTTCTGCAGAATTATTAACGAAAGGTCTTGCATTTATAACACTTCCTATCTTTACTCGGTTAATGTCCCCAGGTGAATATGGAATACTATCAGTTTTTGTTTCTTTTAGTGGGGTACTTGCTATAATCTTTGGCCTAGGTGTAAAAGGAGCTATTAGTAGATATTATTACGAAGAATCTAATGACTTTTATGATTTTCTAAGTAGTAATATTTGGTTAGTATTATTAGTTGGTATAGCTTTTACGGTCTTGTCTATTGTTTTTGATGATTATATCTACAGCTTTCTTAATATACCATACGGGATGATTTATATAGCACTTGGGATAACGATTCCTCAAGTTTTATTCCAGTTATATGAGGCATATTTAAAAGCTTCAAAAAATAGTAAAAGAGTAGCTTTTTTAAATGTAGTTTACTCAATCGTAAGTACATCTTTAGCAATATTAATAATGTATCAAATGTCAAGTGAAAGATATTATGCGAAAGCTATAGGAAAGACGGTTGGAGTCATCTTAATGTTAGGAGTTACGCTTTGGTATTTAATCGAAAAGCTGAAGTTTAATATTGATAAAAAACACATTAAATACTCTTTAGCTTTTGGTTTACCTATTGTAGTTCATTTATTATCCCAAACTATATTGAGTACGTTTGATCAAATTATAATTAATCAATTGGTCGGTAATAGTGAGGCAGGTATTTATTCTGTGGCATATCAAATTGGTATGATTCAAGTTGTAATTTCGATGGGTATTCTCAGTTCTTGGACACCAATATTTTATGAGAAACTAAATAATAACAATTCACAAGCAATCAATGAATTAGCAGAAAAATATGCTTATATCATAGCATTTGTAGCAATAATATTAATTTTCTTTTCTAAAGAAGCGATTACGATACTTGTAGATCAAAAATTTAGTGAAGGATATCTATTAATACCTATAGTTATAGTTGCATATTATTTTTTCTTCTTATATACCATGTATGTGAACTATGCATTTTTTCACAAAAAAACCAAAAAAATTGCACTATTTACCATAGTATGTGGAGTAGTTAATATCATCCTCAATTATTTATTTATACCAAAATATGGATATATAGCAGCTGCATGGACAACCTTAATTTCTTACTTTTTATTATCTATATTGCATTATGCAAATGTAAGATGGGTTATAAGTATTAAAAAACTAACACCAATTAAAATATATTTTATTCCTCTTGTATTCATTTTATTAGGTTGGGCTATTTATTATTTATTGTTGGAAAGCGACATAAATTATATTTTCGGACTATCTACAAGGGTATTGATGATTTTATTATTCTCTTTCCATTTGATAAAAAAGTTAAATATAAAACTGAAATGAATCTTTTAAACTTTGTTCATAGACCATAAAGTATGGATAACCTGTTTGTACTAAATTCACCATTGCAGTACTTAAATGCATTAGAAGCAATTAATTTATTTAAGTCTAAAAATAATATTCTTTTACTAAAAAATTCTGGCTCACAATTAAACCAAAGTCAAATAAAGAAACTCCATGAAAGATTTGGATCTGTATTTAAGGAAATTCATGAGGTAACAAGCCAAAATGGATTGTTATATAACATCCACCCAAATACAACTAAGCTATTAAATAGTCTAAATAACATAAATTATTTGTTCTCGGGATCTATTGGTGAAAGTTTAAATAATTATGTGATAAATGATATTAGGCCAAATAAAGTATTTTATTTAGATGATGGTACTAAAACCATAAAATTCGCTGAAAAGGAAAAGCTAAATAGACTTAAAAATTGGTTAAAATTTTATTTGGGTAGTAAAGCCTATATGAATCATTTGAACATCAATTACTTTACAGCTTATTATCAAATTGATTGGCCTGAAAATTATATTGTTATTCCAAATAAATACAATTACATGATTAGTCATGTAAGAAAAGACTTCACAAAAGAAGATTCCTGTTATTTTATATTATCACCAGTAGTTGAAAAAAGTTTAATATCGGCAGCTCTATTCAGTAATTATGCAAATAATATCATTAAATATTACAATGGTAATGTTAAATTCATATTACACAGGTATTCTGATGTTAAGTTAATGAATTCTCTTATAAATGTGGATAATAAAAATATAATTGGGTTTGATAATATCATTGAATATGAAATGATATATCAGAAAAAATATCCAACAAAAATAGCTAGTTTTATAAGTTCAGCATTAATAAACCTTTCATTTATTTTTTTAGATTCAGATTTTACATGCTTTACCTTACCAAATAAGAGTATAAATAAAACTGAATCCAATCAATTTAATATGTATTATGAATTGTTGAGGGCTAATGATGTCAAAATTGTTGAATATGAAACATTAGACATTGAGTAAAGAAAATAGATTAATAATGTTACATACAATTAATAGAAGTTATTTATGTATTGGTGCTTTTATGTATATTGTTTTGCTGCCATGGGTTGATAACTATTATCTGCCGATTTTTATTATTAATGCTCTTACCCTTCTTATATTTACAATAACTTTCAATAGTTCTTATTATACTGATTATGGTATTAAAAGATTGGTGTTTATATCATTCAGTTATGGATTAATTTATATAATAATATATAATATAATTTCCTACACGTATACTAATAATTATTTTGTATTTAGTGACGTTGATGCATTTTTTTATGATAAATCTGCTCGTCAAATGATAAATATGCCATTCATAGAATCTTTAAAATATTATCTAAAATATAATTATTATGAAGATTTAGGGATGATATTGATTTTAAGATCTATATATTCAATTGTTGAATCAAATTTATTTTATAATTTATTTAATTTAATTATTGGATTAATTACAATCATAATTATTTATAAATTTTCTATCCGTGTAATGGGTAGGAACTATGCCTTTTATTGTTCACTCTCGTATGGAATTTCATCATTTACAGTCTGGTTTTATGCTTCTGGTTTAAAGGAAACAACAATGATATTATTTGTTGTTTTATTTTATTATTCTTTTTTGAGGTACAATGATTCTAAACAATACTTCTACTTATTATTAATGATATTTGCCGGAATAACAATGGTTTTATTCCGACCAGTATTAGTTGCATTCTATGTTGCTTCAATTTTGTTAGGTCTCTCTTTGAAAAAATTGAAATTTACCAAAAAGATTATTTTGAGTGGTATTATCATTTTGAGTTTGGTATTGATATATCCACTTATAGAGCATGCGATAATTCGATTTCTTCGTGGTGGAGACTTTAGCTCTTTAATGGTTAGTAGTATGGAGTCTGGTAAGGTGGTGGGTGGGATAGGTTTAACTTATGCAACTAATTTGTTATCACAAATTATAGGACCTTTCCCTACTTTTCTTACTGATGGTTCTTTTAAATCTTTTTTTGCACCCGGTTTACTGTTTAAAATGTTTCTTGCAGTTCCATTTTGGATGGGTGTAATCTATATTTTCAAAAAAGATTATAAAGTACTATATCCAATTATCTGGTTTATTTTTTTTGAAATGATAAGTTTAATATTGATTTTAAATGGTTTAGAGCTAAGGAAGTCAATACCGCATATACCATTCATATTTATAACAGCATTCTGGTTTATGAATTACCAAAAAAAAACAAACCTGATGCAAAATGTATACATAAAAGTCTTAAATATCATATATATAGCAGTAATCCCAATTTTGTTATTTATATGGGAATTTAAGTAGTTGCAATTGTTTAAATAAATTATGTTCAGATGAATAATAAAGTTCTTGTAGTATGCAGTAGTAATAAAGGAAATATAAGTTCCTTTGTAAAAGAACAGGTTGGTTCATTGTTAAGTCACGGCTATCAGTTTGATTTTTTTTTAATAAGAGATAAAGGTATTATTGGGTATTTGAAAAGTATTTTTAGGTATTATTTTTATATAAATAATAACCATAAGTCATTCAAATTTGTCCATGCACACTATGGATTTTCAGGCTTATTAGCAGTATTTCAGAATAAATTACCTGTTATAGTTACCTTTCATGGAACTGATATAAGTAATAAAAAAGCCAGAATACTTTCCTTTATAGCATCAAGATTCTCAAGTTGTAATATATTTGTTCATCCTGATCAACCCAAAAAACTTTATTTAGATAAAACCGACTCTAATATCATACCTTGTGGGGTAGATCTCAATGTTTTTTTTCCAGTGGAAAAAAAAACTGCTAGAAGAAAATTGAATATGAATTTAGATGAAAAATATATATTGTTTTCTGGAGCTTTTAACAACAAAATTAAAAACTATAATTTAGCAAAAGAAGCAATTGAAATGTTGCCATTTGAAGTAAATCTAATTGAATTGAAAGGATATAGTAGGGAAAATGTTAATTACTTAATGAATGCTGTTGATTGTCTACTAGTGACATCTTTTTCCGAAACTGGACCGTTAGTAGTTAAAGAAGCCATGGCGACTAATACTCCATTTGTCTCAACTGATGTTGGGGATGTAAAGAATATTTCAAGGAATGTTGAAGGTTGTTTTATTGCAAAATATAATCCCAAAAATATCTCAAGCCTCCTTCTTAAGGCCATTACTATTAAAATGGAAGGTGGGAGGGAAAAAATAAATATGATGGGTTTAGATTTAGAAAATGTCGCCAATAGAATTTCGATTATTTATGACTCTTGTCTTGATATGAAAAACTCAAAGAAAAAATGAGAATTAACTTTTTTTTTGTTCATCCATCCAAATATTATTTATTTAAGTATCTGATTAATGAATTGGTTGAAAGAAATTACCAAGTTGAAATATTTATAACATCAAAAGATGTTTTAGAATATTTAGTAAAAAAAGAGGGGTGGAACTATACCAATATTTTTCCTCAAGGTAGAAAAATTAAATGGCTCCCAACTTATGTAAGTGCAGCAGTTAATAGTATCCGTACAATTTGGAGAATTTATAAAAGAACAAGGAATAAAAACTATGATCTTTTCTTTACCGATGATCTTTCTGTAATTAATGCATGGTTTAAGAAAAGTAAATCTATATATTTTACTGATGATCATGCCGATAGTATACCTGAGTTCAAATTATTAATGTATTTTGCATCAAAAATTTTAGCTCCAAACAGTGCTAATCTTGGCAAGTTTGAAAGAAAAAAAATTGGGTTTAATGGCTATAAGCAGTCCGCATATTTGAGGGAGAAATATTTTAAACCAGATATAAATATAGTTCAAAAGTTTAATCCTCAATTAACTAAATACTTTCTGATTAGATGTGTGTCTTTAAAAGCTACACATGACGTAGGTAAAACAGGTCTAACAAACGATTTGTTAAGAAGAATTATTCCAACTTTGGAAGAATATGGGAATGTATACTTAATATCAGAAAGAGAACTCCCCCAAGATCTTGAAAAAAAGGTCATTGATTTACCACCAGAAGAGATACATAATGCTATTAATTATTCAAGCCTTTTTATTGGGGATAGTCAAACCATGTGTACAGAAGCAGGTTTCTTAGGAACATATTTTATATGGTATAGTCACTTTGTAGGAAAAGTTGGAACATTGCATGAGATGATAGATAAATACGGGCTTGGCGTGGGGATAGAGAGTGGTGACGAGGAAATTTTTATAGCTGAGATAAAAAAGTTTCTTAATAAAGATATTGATGTGAATGAAAGAGCTTTGAAAATGAAAAAAAATACCATAGATCTTACAGAATTTATGTTGGAATTAGTAGAAGATTATAATAAGTAAATTAAATTAATATGTGTGGAATTTTCGGTTTTGTAACAAATAGTTCAGCAAGTTATAGAGAAGATTTTTTGGTTGAATCTTTTAAGGAGTTAGGGGTACTATCAGTTCGAAGGGGGAAAGACTCATCAGGGGTTTGTGGTTACAATCAAGCCAAAAATGAAATTGAATTGATTAAAGGTCCTTTTAACATTAAAGAATTATTTAAAAAAAAAGAAGTCAAAAGTAGTCTTGCCAATTGGGTAAAAAAAGGAAATAAAAGTCAATTTGCTTTTGGGCACTCAAGGCTGGTTACTAATGGAACGCAATTAGATCATAATAATAATCAACCAATTTTTAAGGATGACATTATTTGCATTCACAATGGTATTGTAGTAAATGTGGATGAGTTATGGGATACTCATCCAGAATTACAGCGAGATTTTGAGATTGATTCAGAGATCCTAGTAACATTAACTAAAAAATATTTATCCAAAAATAAATCTATTGAAGAGGCAGTTTCAAAAAGTATCTCGGAGGTGTTTGGTACCGTTTCAACAGCCATGTTCATTAATGAATACCAAAAGCTTGTGTTAGCCACAAATAATGGTTCTCTTTACATTATAACCAACAATAAGGATGTCCTGTTCTTTGGTTCGGAACATTATATTATGAGGCAATTCGAATACAACATTGGATTGGATGAGATTGGGCAATATGAGATTAAGCAAATAAAACCTGGTCAGGGCTTGACCATTGATTTAAAATCTTTTTCAATTGAAGAATTTATCATGTCAAAGTCCAAACAAGTTCTCTCTAATTTATCAGAAATGGAGAACCTATTTGTAAATAAAATTGAACTTGATCCAAAAGAAGATCAGCTTTCCACTGTTATGGATTTAAATGAAATTCATTTAAATCCAAAGGCTTCCCAAGAGACTAAGTTATTAGAATATCCAATACATGAAATTGAGAAATTAAAACGATGTTCAAAGTGTTTATTGCCTGATACATTTCCACACATTCATTTTGATAGTTCAGGAGTATGTAATTACTGTAATAATTATACCAAACAGACTCAAACAAATTCACTTGATGAGCTAGAAAAATTAGTTGAACCCTATAAAAAAGGTGGCAATACTCCGGAAGTGTTAATTCCATTAAGTGGAGGAAGAGATAGTACCTATGTATTACACTCAGTAGTTAAAGACTTGGGATTAAACGCTATTTCATATACTTATGATTGGGGAATGGTGACAGACTTAGCGCGAAGGAATATAGCAAGGGTCTGTGGGAAGTTGGGGGTTGAGAATATTATTGTAGCTGCAGATAATCACTGGAAACGAAAAAACATTAAAAAGAATATTACAGCTTGGTTAAAAAAACCCGAATTGGGAATGATACCATTGTTCATGGCAGGAGATAAATTTTTCTTTTATCATGCATATAAAATTAAAAAGGAATTGGGCATTGACTTAGAAATATGGGGAATAAACGATTTAGAGAATACAAATTTTAAAACTGGATTTGCAGGATTAAAACCTGAATTCGAAAAAGAAAGAATCTATTCTATATCTCTAATTAATAAACTTAAATTATTTGGGTTTGTGGGTAAGAATGTTTTAAAAAGTCCTGGGTACATAAATCAATCAGTATTTGATTCTTTAGGCTCATTTGGATCTAGATATTTTATGCCAAAAAAGGACTACTATCATTTATTTGATTATATAAGATGGGATGAAGATGTTATAGAAAGTACATTATTTGATAATTATGACTGGGAAACAGCTATTGATACCAATTCAACCTGGCGTATTGGGGACGGAACGGCGAGTTTTTATAATTATATTTACACAAGAGTGGCAGGTTTTAGTGAAAATGATACATTTAGAAGTAATCAAATTAGGGAGGGTATGATATCTCGTGAAAAGGGTCTTGAACTTATTTATGAGGAAAATGCTCCTCGGTATAATTCAATTAAATGGTATTTAGAAATATTAGGTTTGGATTTTGAAGAAGTTTTAAAGCAAATAAACAAAATCCCCAAAAAATTTTAGTAGCGAGATTATGTCAAATTTTTTTTCAACAGTTCTAGCATTGATGCTTATTTTCGGAATTGTTAAGAATGTCAAAGCTCAATCAAGTACAGGTGATACTCAGGGACATACTAAATCGAACTGGTTTATTTCATCTTCAATGGGTATTCAGATGTCTGGGATAAAGAGTGAAGACTTTATTAAATCTAATTACTCACCATTAATCAATGTGTCCATTGGTAAATGGTTTTCAAGGGAACTTGCCATCCAATTTGGATATAGAGGGAAATATTTCAATGCAATCAGTGACGATGTAAAACACTATTATAATTATTTTTATGGAGACGTAATATTTAACATTAATGACATAATCTTTAGCCAAAAACATTCTATCTATAAATTGTTTGTTCACACTGGTTCAGGATATTTTTACAATTATGAGTATGGTCGGCCAAATATTTGTGCCAATTTTACTTTGTCAAATAATCTAAATCTCAATGATGATCTTTTTCTTAAACTAGAAATATCGGCTGTAATGGGATGGGATATTTATCAAGGCGATGAAGATATTCTACCCAGTTTGTCTATGGGAATTTCTTATTCACTATAACTAACTTTTTCCGAAAGTTTGAAATCATCAAAAAAATAAAATATTATCCTTCAAATAGTTTATAACTTATAGAAATGAAAATTATTGAAAAAGCTATCTATCAGACTAAGACTGGTGTAGAAAGAGAAGGGGTTAACGAATTTGTTAAATCTTTAAACTTGGGTATTGATTGTTCTGATTTTGAGTGGTTTAATACAAAGTCTAAGAACCATATACCAAATACTACTAATTCATATTCTGGAATCGCAAATATCCATAAAATAAATCATATTCAAAGAATTAACAAGTTCTTTGAAGAGGTTAATCGAAAGTTAGAAAAAGGTCAATACTTCCTGATATGTGTCGAAACTAAAAATACGCGTAAAAGAAAAATTTTAAATAATTATCCTAAGTTAGTTGGGTATTCAATTTATTTTTTAGATTTTACATTTAAGAGAGTATTGCCAAAATTATCATTGACAAAGAAAATATATTTCTGGTTTACTAAAGGTAATAATAGGGTATTATCACTAACAGAGAGTTTAGGGCGATTAGTTTCTTGTGGTTTTGATATTATTGGATATCAGAGAATTGGTTTTACTACCTACATATTAGGTCAGAAACAATCCTATCCTGCCTATGATTTGCAACCAACCTATGAAGCATTAGTGCAATTAAAGCGGATTGGATATCAGGGGAAAAAGATAAAGCTTTATAAGCTTCGAACAATGCATCCTTATTCTGAATATTTACAAGAATATATTTTTAATAAGAATGGTACTTCTGACGGAGATAAAATTATTGGGGATTTCAGAGTTACAAATTGGGGGAAAATTTTCCGAAAATTCTGGATTGATGAGCTTCCAATGATATGGAATTTGATTAAGGGAGATCTTAAATTAGTCGGGGTTCGTCCCTTAAGTGAGCATAAATTTTACACATATCCAGAGTATTTGCGCAACAAAAGAACCAAAGTGAAACCTGGTCTAATTCCTCCATATTATGTTCATTTACCTAAGACACCAGAGGAATTTTTTGACGCTGAGGAAATTTACCTAAATAGATATATCCAAAAACCTATTCGTACAGATATAGAATACTTTCTAAAGGCTTTGTATAACATTTTTATCAAAAAGGCCCGAAGCAATTAATGATATAAGGAGTTGATGCGACTGTAATACATTTCTGGGATTTTCACACGCTGAAAGTGGCAGGTAAGCTGATAAGGGAGATCCCATATGTCGGCTTCCCTAAAATTCGTGAGCTCCTCCTGTCGGCTTCCCTAAAAACTGGACCGGTTAAAAGTAGAATGTTGAGGTTAATTTAAGAGTTCTATTGGTGTTTTATACCCCAAAGATTTATGGGGTCGGTGGTGGTTATAATCATACATCCATTGTTGGGTTTTGGTACGTACTTCATCTAGTGTTTTAAATACATACGCATTGAGCAGTTCTTGTCGCATACTTCCATTTAGGCGTTCTATATACGCATTTTGTGTAGGTTTCCCCGGCTGGATAAAGGCTAAAGTAATCTGGCGCTCTTCCCATTCGGCGTCCACCAAGTTTGCTATAACCTGATCGAGGGAGAGATCTATATAAAGAGTCCCGTTGAGTGATTGCTAGTAGAGCTCGGCCATGGTGCGAAGACGCAAGGTTTGCATTTTTTCCAGTGTGTTGTGTGGGTTCATGTATGTGAGTTTTTGGTTTGAGTTAGTGATAGTAGCCGGCCCCTCGAATATTGGAGTGATCTGGAATATGGTTTTCCAGAGGCTTTTCCGAGGGGCATATATGGTCCAGATTATTGGCCAGAATATTGGCAATGGTCCGGTACCCCGCCCGGTGGGCTTGTCCGACTCGCTGGCAGGCCGCTTCCACCCGCTCCGGTGAATATTGTTTGGCCAACGCTAGAATTCCCTGAGCTTGCTTGTAGCCGATCTCCGGGTAATCATATTGACCAATAAGACGCTGAATGTAGCCTTGGCAATGTTCGCCTATGCGGGCTGCACGTCTGGCAAACCAGTCCGGATTCCAATCGTTGTATACCTGATGGGTTGAGGGCATGTGGGCGGCGATGGTACTATATTTGCCAGCGGTTCGGCTTCGCTTGTGGCAGGCTATACGCTCCGAATTTTAGAAGATCTCTACCATATCCTCGGTGTATTGTACTTCTACATGGCGGTCTACATAGCGATGGGGCACGCTGTAGTAGTTTTTGTCGGCCCCAAATAAATATGGCTAATCTTCTGAACTTTGGCTCGCTTGTAGCTGCGAAGCTGGTACCGGGTAGACGGCAACGGATCCAGTTCTGGCTGTTCGATCTCCAGAAACTGCTGGTGACGAGACGTCGCCTGGTTTTGGAAACGATAGTCGTTATAAGGGCCCAATAACTCCCTTATAGCCCGGTTGAGCTCGGCCAGGCTAAAGAAGGTTTGAGCTGACAGTGGATAAAAGATGCGCTGATAAACCAAAGCGACCGTTCACTCCATCAAGGCTTTATCCTTGGGATGATAGGGACGCATCGGATCAATTACACACCCGTAATGCAGGGCTAGATCTTTGAGTGTTTTATTAATGTGGGGTTATGGCCTTTGGCCACCACCGCCTTCATATTATCTGCAACAATGGCCTTGGTTACTCCGCCCATCCAGCTCTTGCAGTCGGTAATAGCCCGAACAAGAACCTCCCGCTTCTGAGAGGCTGTAGCTTGCACGTAGGTATACTGGCTGCACGGCAGGATGGCAACAAATACCTGTGCCGGGTGAATCTCACCGGTGTGGCGATCTACCCAACTCAGCGTTTTTCCGGTAAAATCTATAAACAGCTTTTCCCCGGCTTTGTGGCTAAGAATACCACTGGCTTTCGTACGGTTTTTCCACTGGTTAAAAAAATGCGTAAACTGCGTATAGCGGTATCCATCGGGATGGTGGTCCAGGTAGCGCTGCCACAATACCTGTAGGGTACAGCCGGTCTTACGCAGCTCCCGGGCATATTCAGGGAAATAACCAGACAGCTGCTCATAACAGCTGCTGTCTTTGTAGTCTGCTTGTGGAAACAGTTCAGCCAGTTCTTGTTCAGACAAGCCTTCAAGCTCACCGAAGCTGAGCGAATGAGCGGCAAACCCTTGCACATACCCATTAACGGTATTTCTCGAAACACCTAGTTGACGGGCAATATAGCGATTGCGGTATCCTTTACCTTTTAATTGAATAGGTTGTTTAAGATCCATAATGTCGATTCGTTGTCCTGCCATTGGTGTTTTTAATGGCAAGGTACACATTATGGAAAGTGGCACATTGACGGTCCCCCCGAGCGAAGCGATTCCTACGAAGTGAAACGATTTGAAGATCAACTACCTAAATGGCACAATTATCCCCCAAACGACTGGCACAACATCCTCCGAAATGGGTGGTACAATAATCTCCAAAATAGCCAAGAATAACCAATTGCTTTAAACTAAATTAGAATGAATTATATAGTTATCATTAACATGAATGTTTATATTTAAACACAAAAAGCAATAAAATAACATTACATGAAACTAGCCATCGCCGGTACCGGCTACGTTGGACTCTCACTCGCAGTACTTCTTGCACAAAAGAATGAAGTGGTTGCTCTGGATATTATCCAAGAAAAAGTTGACCTCATTAACAGCAAAAAATCACCTATCACCGATAATGAAATCGAGCATTTTCTCGTGAACGAAACACTCGACTTAAAGGCCACAATTGACCCGATCACGGCCTACAAAAATGCCGATTATGTCATTATCGCTACTCCAACTAATTACGATCCGGATACTAATTATTTCGATACTTCTTCCGTAGAAGAGGTCATAAAGCAGGTAATAGAAATAAATCCAAGTGCGGTCATGGTCATTAAATCTACGGTACCGGTAGGTTATGTGCAGCGAGCCAAAGAGCAGTTCGATACGGAGAATTTACTGTTTTCTCCTGAGTTCTTGAGGGAAGGCCAAGCTCTGTACGATAACTTATATCCATCCCGAATTGTGGTAGGGGAACAGTCCCAGCGTGCACAAACCTTTGCGAACTTACTTATTGAAGGGGCAAAAAAGCCAGTAGAAGATATTCCGGTCTTGTTTACCGATAGCACCGAAGCGGAGGCCATTAAACTGTTTTCCAATACCTACCTCGCTATGCGAGTAGCCTATTTTAACGAGCTTGATTCCTATTGCGAGTCTCATGGGCTTAGTGCGAAGCAGGTTATAGAAGGAGTAGGGCTAGACCCACGTATTGGGAACCACTATAACAACCCAAGCTTCGGCTATGGAGGATACTGTTTACCCAAAGATACCAAACAGCTCTTGGCTAATTTTAAGGATGTGCCTAATAATATTATTGGGGCTATTGTAGACGCCAATTCCACTCGAAAAGACTTTATCGCACGTCAGATTTGGAGCCAAAACCCTAAAGTGGTAGGGGTGTATCGCTTAGTCATGAAGGCAGGCTCTGATAATTTCCGTCAGTCGGCCATCCAGGGTATTATGAAACGCATTAAAGCCAAGGGCATTGAAGTCGTGGTGTACGAACCCTACCTTAAGGAAGAGGAATTCTACCGGTCCAAAGTGGTGCGAGACCTCAATGAATTTAAGCAGATGTCTAACATTATCATCGCCAACCGAATGGTGGACGAAATTAGCGATGTGGCCGACAAGGTCTATACCCGAGATTTATTCGGAAAGGACTAAGCCAGTAATTGGCCAATGGTTTCAACGACTCGGCGCTGATCAACTTCGCTGAGCTCGGGATAGATAGGTAAACTCAGTGCTTGTTTAGCCGCGCATACCGCATGGGGGCAAAGTTCTTCAATCCCAGCATAACCAAGATCCGAAAAACATTCTTGCTGGTGCAAGCAAAGAGGGTAATACACCGAGTTTCCAATTCCTGCAGCGGTTAAGCCCTTAGCTAGTTGATCCCGGTTCTTGACCCGAATCGTGTACTGGTGGTAAATATGAGCCCCGCCGTTTAACGCTACGGTTTCGTAGGGCAACACCACACCTTGGCCATCCCACGAGCAATTGCCACCACATCCTCCAGTCCAACAACTGGGTGCCTCAGAAACCAAGCCCGCTTCGGTAAACAATCGATTATAAACGCCCGCCTTTTCTTGGCGAGCAGCAGACCATGCATCAAGGTGCTTGAGTTTCACCCCGAGAATAGCGGCTTGTAAAGCATCGAGCCGTGAATTAATTCCAACCACCCGATGGTAGTACTTGGGTTTGGATCCGTGAAGGCGAAGCACGCGTACTTTTTCGGCCAGTTCGGGGTCACGAACGGTAATGAGTCCTCCATCACCAAAGGCCCCAAGATTTTTAGAAGGGAAAAAGCTAAAGCAACCGAAGTCTCCTTCAACTCCTGCACCTATTACACGACGATCGGAGAAGGCTTGTTTGGCGCCAATGGCTTGGGCGGCGTCTTCAACCAGAGGAATAGAAAACTCCTTCGAAATGGCTAAGAATTCTTCCATGTCGGCCAATTGTCCATATAAATGAACGGGAATAATGGCTTTAACCTGTTCGGGGCGGACGCCTAGAGCTTGGTAACGGGTGTCGGAGCCTTCAAGGAAGCGGCGAACGCCGGCGGGGTCTAGGTTAAAATCGGCCGGTCGGATATCCATAAAGACCGGAGTGGCTCCGAGTCGGGCAATGGCGCCACCGGTAGCAAAAAAGGTGAAGGGGGAGGTAATGACGGCATCACCCGGGCCAATATCGAGGGCCATAAGGGCCAAGAGCAGCGCATCGGAACCGGAGGCGCAGCCAATGGCATGCTCCACGCCGAGGTAGTCCGCGATATCGGACTCGAACTGGGCAACAGCGTCACCCATAATAAACTGCCCGGAACGCATGAGTTGTAGAGCGGCCGATTCTAATTCGGTGGCAATGCGGTCGTATTGGGCTTGGAGATCGAGTAAGGGGATGGGTTTGTTATCGGGCTGCGTCATAAATGTTCTCAATCATCTGAACCACCTTAAGGCCTTCGAAGGCGGTGGCGGTAATATCGGTTCGGCCGGTGAGTACGTCCACCACATTCTGAAAAACATAATGGTGATTGGCGGCGCTACCTTTGTAGGGGCCATAGTCGTTGGGCGGGTTGGTCGGGGGCAGCTCGGGCATGGTGTAGTTCTCGACGTGGCAATATTCGATTTCGTTCATGTACTGCCCGCCCACTTTTACCGAGCCTTTGGTACCTACCACCGTAATACTACTTTCCATATTGGTGTCCCAACACGAGGTGGAGTAATTAATGCTGCCAATGCCACCACGCACGAATTC
>CAKZLH010000065.1 GCA_937125285.1 uncultured Balneolaceae bacterium
CTACCGAGTTGATGTGCTAATTGAATATCCTCTGGGTTGGGATCTAAGAACAAACTTAGTTCTATGTGCTTGGCTTTTGAGCCTTCTCTGATAGTGGGAAATACTCGTGTACTAAAATCCTCATATACCGCTGCCATATTCAACCCACCTTCAGTGGTTAATTCCTCGCGTCCTTCTGGAACCAAGGTGCAGATATCGGGTGATAGATTTAGTAAGTGTTCAATCATTTCATCCGTTGCAGCCATTTCAAAGTCCAAAATTCCTTTAACAGTGGCTTTTAGTTCAGGTAAATCTTGGTCTTTGATATGTCTTCGATCTCCTCGTAAATGAAATACAATGCCAGCTGCCCCGGCTTGTTCACAGATTCTAGCGGCTTCTGCGGGGACGGGGTATCCCTCACCGCGGGCATTCCGAAGAGTTGCAATATGATCGATATTCACAAGTAGTTGCATGAGAGTCGTCTCGTCTAGGATAAGCTACATTCAATGATTGCTATTAATTTACTAAATTAATTACATCATCTACATCACTAAACCACTATCTGTATTCGTGCAAGCTTCTAATATTTTCTATTTAGGACTGATCAGCGGTCTGCTGTTTTTGGGAGCCTGTGGAACCTCAGCCGGTCTAAATGAGGGGACGACTAAAAAAAAGGTAGAGTCCAAATGGGTGCCTGCTATTAGTCGTTCTGCTGGTATCTCTGAAGTAAGAACGTTTAACCGATTGAAATCGGCCTATAGCGATTGGCAGGGTACCCCTTATTTGTGGGGTGGTGATTCTCGAAACGGTGTAGATTGTTCGGCTTTTATGCAGGTCGTATTCAAGGATTACTTTAATAAGCAGATTCCGCGCACAACGGAACAGCAAATGAAAGTTGGCAAGAAAATCCGTAAAAAATGGGCCAATATCGGTGATTTGGTTTTTTTTAAAACCGGTTCCACTACCTACCACGTAGGTGTTATGGTAGACGATCGCTACTTCCTGCATGCCGGAACATCGAGGGGAGTAATGATATCGGACCTAGAAGACAGCTATTGGTCGGCTCGCTATCTAATGGCAAGGAAAATTTTATAGTCCTGATCTGTAGCGCTAAGAATGCGAATTCATTTGTTGATCTAATAAATGGCGCATCATTTTTTCATAGGCTTCGGTGAAAGCAATCTCTCTTCTGGCCATCATAGCTCGCATAGCTTCTACTGCTTTGTCGAATCGGTAAATGGAATTTCCATGATCGGTTAACCAGCTAAATGAGGGAATGTATTTAGGTGTGAATTGAGAAAGAAAAATATTCGAACAAACTCCACACATAGTACCCGTATTTAGCATCGCGTTTATGGCTGTTTTTGAATGATCTCCTAGTACCGAACCAAAGAACTGAAAACCTATGGAATAGGGTTTTTGTGTATTCCAATCGTCTAAGTAAATGAGGCCATAGTTGGTCTTTAGGTTAGAAGTATTACTATCCGCACCCATATTGCACCATTGCCCAACCAAGGAATTACCCATATACCCATCATGTGCTTTATTGGAATAAGAGTGGAAAATGGTATTCGATACTTCACCCCCAACCTTGCTCACAGGACCAATAGTGGTGCCTCCGTAGATTCGGCATCCCATTTTGGTAACCGAGGATGCGCATACAGCAAGGGGACCCTTAAGTATGCTTCCTGCTTCAATAGTTGCGTTGGCACCGATGTAGATAGGCCCTTCCTCTGCAACGAGTATAACCCCAGGCTCTAGGTGAGCCGTAGGATGAATAAAAATGTGATCGGGATGCATAACATGCAGGTTCGATCGCAATTCATGGTCTTCAACGGTGGGTACCTCAATGAGGGTTAAATCTGCTGTTATTTCCTCACCATTAAACTGCAACAAGTCCCATAGGTAATCCACCACTTTGACCTCACTTTTGGTTTTCTGTGTAGTGGAAATAGCAGAGCTTAAAAACTCTAAGCCAGAATTTTCAGGGGTTAATGCATAGTGATTTTGATGCACTTCGTTACTTTGCTGGCCTGTTAACTTGATGGCTAATACATCCTGTTGGGAACCTAAAGTGGGCGATGTCGATTCAGCCGATACAATCGGTTCATAGGAAGGATCTTTTGAGTCGGCCACTAAGGCTACACCAATGGGCAGTTCGATGACTTCTTGAATAAGTTTTTCATTAGGCAAAACCCGAGCATTGATCCAAAGACAAGCATCCCCATGCGAGGGTGTTTGAGAAGGAAAAACTTCGGTAAGATAATGGCGACTCAAATGGGAGTTCATTGGTTTATTTAACCATTTTTCCCACTTTTCTTGAATAGTATAGATACCTACCCGTAGATCGTGCACTGGTCTAGTGAGCGTCAAGGGATCGAGTCGCTGTCCTTTTGAATCAGAAAAAAAACACAGCTGCATAGTCTCTTTTTTTAATTATTTAAGCATAATAGTCATATTTTATGCTAAATTACCAAATAACTGGTATTAATAAGAAATAAAATAAGCTTTATGTGTGGAATCGTTGGGTATGTCGGGGCTCGGAGTGCTCATGACGTAGTAATTAAGGGTCTAAAACGGTTAGAGTATCGTGGGTACGACTCGGCTGGAATCGCTGTTATTGAAAAGGGATTGAAGGTAACCAAGTGTAAGGGTAAAGTGACCCAGCTTGAATCCATGATAGATAAATCAGCTCATGCAACTATGGGTATAGGCCATACGCGGTGGGCCACTCATGGCGAACCCAATGATATCAATTCTCATCCTCATACCTCCACCGATGGAAAAATTGCCGTGGTTCATAACGGCATTATAGAGAACTATACGGCCCTGAAAGTTCAGCTACAGTCTCAAGGGCATGTCTTTTATTCGGACACCGATACCGAAATAGTAGCCAAACTGATCCAACAATTTTACGATGACCCCAAGGTAACTAGTCTAGAAAAGGCCGTTCAGCTAGCTACAAAACAAATCAATGGCACCTATGGTTTGGCGGTAATACATGAGGATTTACCCGAGCAAATTGTGGTGGCTAGAAGAGGATCCCCCTTATTGCTGGGAGTTGGTGAGCATGAAATGATAATTGCAAGTGACGCCTCTGCGGTTGCAGAATATACCGATCGTGTAGTGTACTTAGATGACAACGAAACAGCTATTATCCGACACGATGGTTATGAAGTCATGAGTAATGATTTCAACCCGTTAGAAAAACAAGTTCATGAACTTCAGATGAGTTTAGAGGAGATTGAGAAAGGAGGTTATCCTTTTTTCATGCTGAAAGAAATTTTTGAACAACCCAAAACCATAGGGGATTCTCTTAGAGGTCGAATTTTGCCTGATGAGGGTAAAATTGTGTTGGGTGGCTTGAGTGAAGTTATGGATAAGCTACACCGTGCCCGGCGTATCATTATTGCGGCCTGCGGAACTTCGTGGCACTCGGGACTGGTGGCCGAATATCTGTTTGAAGACCTCGCACAAATTCCCGTTGAAGTAGAATATGCCTCTGAATTTAGGTATAAGAATCCTTTGATTTATCCTGATGATGTGGTGATTGTGATATCACAAAGTGGGGAAACGGCCGATACCTTGGCCGCGCTTCGAGAGGCTAAGTCGAAGGGTGCTAC
>CAKZLH010000066.1 GCA_937125285.1 uncultured Balneolaceae bacterium
CAACTTGCCGATCCTGCAAATCCATTATCCATTAACGGAGTGGTACTGCCTTTAGCAGATCGCTATGCAATCACAGCTGCAGAGTATCTAGAGATTGAAGTGAAGCGTCAAACCTTTAATGCGATTATATCTAACATCGTATCTCAACCAGGTGTTGCAGAGCGTATTGCATACTATAACACCGATACGGATGTGAATGGATTCCTCGATATTTTTGGGCTAAGTGACGGTGTACCAGGTATTACGGTAGACGGTGTTGCTTTAGCACCTGACTTCTCTCCAAATGGGGTGTTATCGACCGATGGAGTTCATCCAAATCCTAGAGGTAATGCGATTGTTGTAAACCGTATGTTGGATGTAATAGAGGCTAAATTTGGATCCACACTACCCAGAATTAATGCCCTTAGCTTACCAACGGTTACTCTGTGTACCACCGGTGATTGTCTAAGCGAGCAGTAATAGATTTTCACTCAAATGTCAGGCGAATTAGCTTGGCTATTTGAATGATTTTAATGATCTAAGCCCTTTCCATTTGGAGAGGGCTTTTTTTTGCCCAAATGTCAGAAATAGCCAACTAAATTGGGTAACTTTGTCATTTTATTGGAATAGGCTAGTATTGGCATATTAATTGCCGAGTCTAATTCTGAACAGACAATCACATACAAGCATGGAAGAACAAATTAATTCATCAGAGCAAGAAATGAACGAAACTGACAATAGTTCAGCTGTCGAAAACGGCCATGAGGAAACTCAAGAAGATCATATAAACACCCCTTCAGACAACGCACAGGAATCAGATCAGAATTTAAACCAAAACCCTGAAGGTGAGGTAGCCGAGGAAGAGCTTGATTTGGTTGCTCAATTGCAGACTGATCTTGCCAACACCAAAGACGCTCTACTCAGAAAAGCGGCAGAACTTGAAAATGTTCGCAAGCGAGTTCAAAAAGAACGTATTAGCTTATTTGAAGAGGCTCGCATTCAAGCATTACAAGACATTCTTCCCATAGCAGAAGATATGAACAGAACCCTGGAAGCTTCAACTACGACCGAAATTGATCCTAGCTTTTTGCAAGGGGTTCAAATGGTGGCCGACAAGTTCAAGCAATTATTCGAACGTTACGGGGTTGAAACGATAAATGAGACACAGGTTCCTTTTAATGTGGACCTACATGATGCTATGTTACGTCAACCTGCCAGTGATGAATCCATCCCGAGTAATACAGTTCTACAAGTGTTGGAATCAGGCTACAAGATAGGCACCCGAGTCATCAAGCACGCCAAAGTTATTGTTAGTGAATAATCCACTGATCAAATAGTACCACCATTTAACGCATTATATAAAGCATTATGTCGAAACGAGATTATTATGAGGTTCTGGGTGTTGCCAAAGGGGTAAGTGAAGCCGAACTCAAAAAAGCGTACCGCAAGTTGGCGATGAAATATCACCCTGACCGAAATAAGGGAGATGCCGATGCGGAGAAGAAATTCAAAGAGGCGGCAGAAGCTTATGAAATCCTTAGAGATCCTCAGAAGCGGGCACAATATGATCAGTTTGGGCACGCTGGACTTGGTGGGCAAGGTGGCTTCGGTGGTGGAGGAATGGACTTTGATGTGGAAGACATCTTCAGCCGATTTGGGGATATATTTGGTGGTGGATTTTTTGGTGATGATATATTTGGAGGGGGTAGAGGTCGCTCGAGAGGTCGACGACGGGACCCTGGCACTCCAGGTTCGGATCTGAAAATTCGCATTCCACTTACCTTAGAAGAAATAGCATTTGGCACGGAAAAAAAACTGAAGGTTAAGAAACAGCTCAAGTGTGACACCTGTTCGGGTACGGGTGCCGCCAGTGACAGTGATTTTGAAACCTGTGGAACGTGTAACGGGCTTGGTGAAGTTCGACAGGTAACCCGAACCATGCTAGGGCAGATGGTGAACGTGCAAGCTTGTCCTACTTGTCAGGGAGAAGGACGTATTATTCGTAATAAGTGTAAAAGCTGCTCGGGTGAAGGTCGCATCAATGGAGAGGAGACCATCAAGGTATCCATTCCTTCCGGTGTTTCGGATGGGAATTACCTCACACTTCGCGGACAGGGAAATGCCGGTCGAAGAGGAGGTTCTGCTGGGGATTTGATTGTGCTTATTCAAGAAACTGAGCATGAACATTTCATGCGAGATGGCAATAACATTTACTATGATCTTACCCTTACCATACCTCAGGCTATTTTAGGTGCCGAAATCGAGGTGCCCACTCTCAAGGGGAAAGCTAAACTCCGTATAGAAGAAGGTACGCAGCCTGGTAAATTACTTCGCATGAGAGGGAAGGGAATTATCGGGCTGAACAATTCGGGTGAAGGTGATCAGTATGTCCGGGTGAATGTGTATATCCCGAAAAACCTCACCGATAAAGAACGTTCGGCCATTGAAAGCCTTCGAGGTAACGAAAACTTTGCCACTTCAAATCAAACCGAAGAAGAGAAGGGTTTCTTTTCTAAGATGAAAGATGTGTTTGGTGGCTAAAAGGGGCTAAGTGGTAACTAATAGCGACTAATGGTGGCTAAAACTCGCAAACCCACCAGCGAACAGTGGTCTAAGTGCTACCCCGATTAGGAAGGTGAACGCTTAAATTTATCCCAATTGGGCGCTCGTTTTTCTAAGAAGGCATTTTTACCTTCTTCGGCTTCCTCTGTCATATAGGCCAAACGAGTGGCTTCACCCGCGAATACCTGTTGGCCAACCATACCATCATCTATCAGGTTGAAGGCGAATTTCACCATTTTCGTAGCCGTTGGGCTTTTGCGCATGATTTCTTGTGCCCATTCAAACGCGGTTTCCTCGAGTTCGGCATGTGGGATTACGGCATTCACCATTCCCATTTCAAAGGCTTCTTGGGCCGAATAATTGCGACCTAAAAAGAAAATTTCCCGTGCTCTTTTCTGCCCAACCTGACGAGCCAAATAGGCCGAACCAAATCCACCATCGAAGCTTGCAACATCGGTATCAGTTTGCTTAAAAATGGCATGCTCTTCACTGGCAAGGGTAAGATCACAAGTCACATGCAAGCTATGCCCACCACCCACTGCCCATCCGGGCACCACGGCGATAACCACTTTTGGCATGAAACGGATGAGCCTCTGAACTTCTAGTATATTCAGTCGTGGTATCCCATCATCGGCTTTATAACCTGTTTTGGCGCGTACACGTTGGTCTCCACCCGAACAAAATGCCCAACCACCATCTTTAGGAGAGGGGCCTTCTCCGGAAATCAGTACTACACCAATTGAATTATCTTCCTTGGCATCTAAGAGGGCATCATAAAGCTCAAACACCGTTTTTGGGCGAAATGCATTGCGAACTTCGGGACGGTTAAAAGCAATTCGAGCGACGCCATCTCGGACTTTGTAGGTAATATCTTCGTAGATTTTCTGGGTGGACCAAGTACTCATGAGTAGTGCTGTATAAAAGGTTGAACGGTTTGAAGCCATTGTTCAGGCGCATCGACATGTATCCGATGACCTGATTCACGTATTACGCTAAGATACGAATTTGGTAATTGTTGATGCATGCGTTGATTGATAGCCAGGAATTTCGTGTCATCCCCACCAACCAACAGATGTGTTGGTACTTTTATTTTGGCTAGTGCATCATGCAGGCAAGGCATGGTACCCGATCCAAAACCAAGCAGGCTGTTTGCCATCCATAAGGGGTCTTGAAAACTTTGAATTGACTTATACTCGGAAGGTAAGTCTTTGGAATAATGACTTTGAAAGAGGGGCATAGCGTTCCAGCGTGCTAGAAAATCATTGAAATTGGCTTGTATTTCATCGGCCCTATGACCGTCTAAACTCTGCCGCGTTTGGGCTTCAGTAGGATCTTCTATTCCAAAAGAACCACTTTCTAAAATTAGTCCAGAGAGTAGTT
>CAKZLH010000067.1 GCA_937125285.1 uncultured Balneolaceae bacterium
ATCGCTTCGTAGGAACCGACGCTTGTCCCTCCGAATTTAGAAACGATCATGATAGTTTTAGAGTGAATGAAAGTGAACTCCTAAAATACGGAGCAAAATGTAAATAGACATCCTTTATTTATATATTCAGCAAATATCGAATATTTTACACGCTACTAACCATCTATATCGAAGATCACATGCCTTTAATAACGAATGATGCCATTGCTTTTGGTTTACTCATGCTCACCTTAGCGGGTATTTTTGCAACCGCACAAAGCTCCCATCCATTTTGGAAGAAATTTTACACTTTTGTGCCCTCTTTACTATTGTGCTATTTCATACCGTCTATTTACGCAACATTAGGATGGATCGACCCTGCCGAATCACAATTGTATTATGTGGCTTCTCGTTATTTGCTACCGGCATCACTGGTCCTTTTAACCCTCAGTATCGACCTCAAAGCCGTTCTTAACCTAGGCTGGAAAGCCATTGCGATGTTTGTCACAGGAACGCTAGGTATCATACTTGGCGGCCCCATTGCCATGATGCTGGTTTCTGTTATTGATCCAGGTATTTTACAGGCTAGTTCGCCAGATAATGAAATTTGGAAAGGACTTGCAACAGTGGCCGGTAGTTGGATTGGTGGAGGGGCCAATCAAACCGCCATGTTAGAGGTATATCAGCCCAGTTCTTCGTTGTTTTCGGCCATGGTTACTGTGGATATTATTATGGCCAATTTATGGTTGGCATTTTTGCTCTACGGTGCTGGTATATCCGAAAAAATTGACCAATGGCTTGGTTCGGATACCTCAGCCATTACCAGCCTGAGAAAACAGGTCCAAGATTATCAGGAAAAAATAAAACGAATTCCTAGTCTGTTTGATCTCATGAAAATACTCGCAGTTGCGTTTGGAATCACCGCGCTAGGACACGTTATTGGAGATAATTTAGCTCCATGGATTACCGAAAACGCACCTAGACTTCGAGAATTTAGTCTCGATTCTGTTTTCTTTTGGATAGTGGTTACGGCTACTACTGGTGGTTTATTGGTTTCATTCACCAAGCTTCGAAACTTAGAAGGAGCTGGTGCGTCAAAGTTAGGAAGTCTATTCCTGTACATACTGGTCATGACCATCGGATTGAAAATGGACTTAACCGCCTTCGTAGAGGAACCTTCTTATTTCCTCATCGGAATCATTTGGATTCTAGTTCATGTCTCATTACTCCTTATCGTGGCTAAATTTATAAAGGCTCCGCTATTTTTTGTGGCTGTAGGAAGCCAAGCCAATGTGGGAGGCGCCGCTTCGGCACCCATCGTTGCCTCTGCATTCCACCC
>CAKZLH010000068.1 GCA_937125285.1 uncultured Balneolaceae bacterium
CCAGCGGTTGGTTGCCCGCCCACCGATTCATGCGCTCCATTATTAATGACAATATGAAGCAAATTTTTGGGGGCCGCCTGCCCAATTATTGC
This sequence comes from uncultured Balneolaceae bacterium, assembly GCA_937125285.1. GTDB lineage: Bacteria > Bacteroidota > Rhodothermia > Balneolales > Balneolaceae > UBA1275. The sequence continues at coordinate 93 of CAKZLH010000068.1, forward strand.
CAATGATCCCATATGCATGATCAAAGCGCCATCTCCATCAATACAAACCACTTTTCTAGAGGGCTGCTTGGTGGCAAGTCCCAATGCGATTTGAGAGGCGTGGCCCATACTACCTACGGTAAGAAAATCATGATCATGTCCAAGTCCTCTTTTTTCACGAAGCTCATACCATTCCCGTGACGTCTTACCCGTGGTTGAGACCACGAGAGTATCTTCTTCCATTAGATCCATCAATACTTCTAAATAGGATTCACGCTGTGGATAATTGAATTTTTTAATCTTTCGGGTTGAAGCATACGGTTCGAAACTTCCGGTTTGAACCAAAAAAATGTAGGGACTTGAATGATGATGCATCCAAGCGGTTGCCTGCGCTACTTGATTGGAAAGCTCGGAGTAATCTTTACTCATAATGGTATAGGGATGACCAAGTGCTTTTATTTGAGCTTCCTGAGTCGCGCCTTGCGCTGTATGTTGTGGTTCATCTTGATGACCCGGTTCTCCCCTCCATCCAATAAGAATGAGCGCCGGTATTCCATAAACCGATGTATCCATAAGAGAAGTAAGAGGGTTAATAAGGTTACCAAATCCTGAGTTTTGCAAATACACTACAGGTATCTGCCGAGAACCCATATAGAGCCCAGCTGCCAAAGCCAAAGCCGAACCCTCATTTGCAGAAATCCAGTGATTATGCTGATCCAATAAATAGGCATTAAAATGCTTTAATAAAGAGTCGGGAACTCCAACGAAATCGACCAACCCATGTTCCACTAGAAGGTTATAAAAAGCGCGCGGATTGATCATGATGGGTAACCTAAGCTTAGTTTGGCAAAATATTTAAAATGTCTTTTATCGACATGCAATATTCGTCCGCTTCAAGTGAACGCTGATGCGTTAATATCGATTCAGCCGTTTTTTGCATGGCAGGGTAAGCACTTCTCAATAAATGATTGGCATAAATTACGATACTAAAACCGGCATCAATAAGTTCGCTCTCCATTACATGATTGTAAGAGGATGG
>CAKZLH010000069.1 GCA_937125285.1 uncultured Balneolaceae bacterium
ATAATGAGCCCGTTTCGCATCACATTCGACCCGCATACCCAAGCCCAAAGAGCGAGTAGTTTTCGGGATTCTTCGATGTAAATATCTTTGAATTCTTCTGGCTTGTAGGCTCGTGCTTTTTCGAACAGGGCGGTGGTGGCATCATCCCGAAATTTATGCTGGTTTTGTCGCTTCACATAGTCCACAAGAACGGGGTAGGTGAGGGTTCGTATAAGTCCGGTTCGGTCAAAATTTTCACGAATGTATTCCACACTATAATTCCGGTTTTTGGAATCGGTGAGCGAGAAGTGTAAAAATTCTCCCTTATAATACTCGTATATGTTGGATTTTAGGCTGTGCATGTATCCAGAAAGAAGCCCGAGTCCCCAAAACCCATACCAGGTATAGGTGTCTACAAAGTAATATAGCCCCCCGGCATAACAGGCGATAAAAACCAGCATGTCGTTAAACATGTCCAGATAGCGCCCCATTTCTGAGTGGGTATTATACAGGCGTGCTGCTTGCCCGTCGGAGCTATCCAATATGCCGGCAAAAGTGACCAGCAGCCCACCAAGAGCGGTGTAGAACAGTACATTTTGCTGGGAAAGCATGATCCCACCCGAAACCCCGATCAGCATTCCGAGTACTGAGATGTTGGTTGGAGTTAACTTGAGAGCAGAGAGCCATTTGGCAAAAATAAAACCCAAAGGTCGGCTGAAATATAAATCATAGCCTTCTTCCACAATTCGATTTTTAATCGAACGATCGTAATCGGCAAAAAAGGTGCTAAACATGGTGGAACATTACTTCTTTAAGCGATTGAGCCCTATATATAAGGTATATTTACTGTTTTTTGAGTGCGAGGTTTTAGGGCCGAAGGGCGCCTTGAATCCTATTCGCTAGCTCTGCATCGCGCCTAACAATAACCATTTCTTGTTCAAAAAGGTAGCTTATTACATCGAAATTACTCGAGCCATAGAGTACGGTTTCCTCGTCGAGGATCATCACCTTAGCGTGGAGCATGTCTTCGTGAGATCCAGGAATTTTTTGAATATTGAGCGAGCGATATCTGGGCAAGTGGCTCAGAAGATTAATTAATGGCTTGTTGTTATGCTCCGGCATCCATACCGTATGATCGGCCACTTTAGCGACCGAATCCAGCATAGGATATGAGATATAGGGTGAGAACACTTCAATTCGTTTAGCCTGTTCAACGGTTTGTTGAAGCTGACGATAAGCTGTTTTTGTGGACAGTCCGTCGAGTAGATAGAGCTCGGTGTTGGGGTCGATTTGTTGATATGCTGGTGGTGGGTTTGTGTTTGCATCAGGGCTCGGTTTTTGCTGATCAAAAGCTTGGGCCTTGGATAGTTTTTTGGGCAAATCTGTTACCAAAGCTTTGGGCAAAAACCCGGCCTGCCAGTCTGCTTCAAATGAGTTTTGTAAGGCGCTGGTTAGCGGTTCAACTTGCTGGCGAATCATGAGGTCGTTCCACCCGAAATTATGATCGGTAATATTGATACCTCCCACATAGCTGAGGTTATGATCGATAAGCACACATTTTTTGTGGTTACGAAAGGGGTATTTTAGAAAAAGAGGTCCTAAGGGCTGGGTGAAGCGGATGTCAATTCCATTGCTCATTGCTTGTTGAAGTAGCGGCCAAAGCTGCCGTGCTTCTTTTCGAGCGGTTTTCCACCGGGTTGAACCAAAGGGTTTGGCGAGCCAGGTATCATTCACCACCACCGTAGAATAGGCGTCGATAAGTAGGCGGCGTTGGAGATGAGGGTGACGATTGAGTAAATCCACAACCTGGTAACCAGCTTGATCGGCTTCGAAAGACATAACTTGCACTACAATGGAATGGGTGGCATGAGTCAGGTCTTTTTCAAGGGCACGTAAAAAATCGCCTCCACCCGAGAGTATCTTGGTGTCTAGTTGAGGGGTGCTATTTTCTGGATGCTGATTGATGGTGTGTGGAAATTGGGGGATATGTGAAATATAGTGAGTGATGAGTACATAATGTAAGGATATGATTTAGCAAACCAAGAAGATGTTGTTGGTGAAGTGATAGATACCTTTTTCGTTCAAATATTTGCGATAAAAGCCTTTTCTTTGTACCGTATAACGGTTTGAAGATGGTTATGGTAATCTTCAATAAATATGCATAAGCGAATATAAGAAATGGTGAAAGGCAGGGTATTAAGTAGTCTTTATGGGTCGATTGTTGGTGCATTCCTATTGTTTTTCTTTGGGGTGAATAACTACGCCCTTGCTAGTACCTTTGCCAGTACCTACGTCAATACTTATACATACACCTACGAAAACACCTACGAAACCAATCCTCAGACCCTTAATGAGAATGAAATTATCGTACCCATGGGATCGGGGCTTGAGGTGACCATAGGTAGTTTCAACCCGATAGAGGAGGTTTTTTATCTTTACCACGAGTTAACGGGGGTACTCTATAGCTACGATTTTAACAATCACCTCACTACATTAGATACCTTGGATGCGGCCTTTTTGGAATATGT
>CAKZLH010000070.1 GCA_937125285.1 uncultured Balneolaceae bacterium
TTCCTGATAACTTCTGATTCATCCTCAACCAAAGGCTCGAAACATCCCATGCCGCAGTATCGGCGCCATAGGGCAAGTCAAAACGATGATGACTTCTTCCGAGTTGAACGGATTGATGGGCTTCAGTCAAAGAATCGAGCCGACCTCCAAGGCGAATAAACCAATCCGAACGATTAAAGGTGCTCTTAACCGAAGTTCGTAAGGGAGTTGGGCCAAATTCAGAAAATGGAAAAGCCGATGGAGGATTGCTGTATCCAAACGATTCATCGGCTTCAAAACGATTCTGACTCATCCAAGCATCTAAGCGGAGCCGCTGGTTAATATGATAATATCCTTTGGCAAATACCTGTGTGCCTTTAATTTCATTCGATGGATAATCGTCTCCTGCTCTCCGATCCCAAAATGAAAGCTCTATATGAGTTCGCTCACTTAGATTATGACCAACCCCAAACTCTAAATTCCGATTATTAAAACTCGACTCGTCATAATTCAAGGTACTAATAGGCTCTAATTTATAATAGTCTCTTATCGACCATCGCGTCTGTAAATTGCCCGATAAATACTCCGATATATCCGATACCTTATACATAGGTATCACCTGTAACTCCGGCAATCCTGTAATGGGATTATTAAGAGGAATCCCCTCTAGGCTGTGCGCCTGATTCGTGGCTCTAAAACCATACATGCTACTTCCACTAGAGCGACCAACGGTGCCTAATTCCTGCGAAATAGCCCCCATTCGTTTGGCCATATATTCGTGCGCATCTCCATAGTGTTCCCATCTCAACAAACTGTCGTTACTTATCGGGTTGAACCCTAACGGCCTTCCCCATTTCCAGGGTTTGATGCCTAACACTTCAAGTGACTCTTCGGACAGAGAAAGTCCCGAACTGGTGTCGGCTTGTATGCTGCCTAATCCAGATAAATTAGGTTGTGCCCATGCCAGCGTCGATGCTCCTAAGAATATCCCAAATAGAATCCCCCGAAGAACCAAGTGCAGGCCTTTCATCACGGCGGCATTACTCGAAGAAGTAAAATAGGACAATCTATTCATCAGATTTTGGGCGCG
>CAKZLH010000071.1 GCA_937125285.1 uncultured Balneolaceae bacterium
AGGAGTTGGGCTGATGTTATTGGCTCTCAGCCTTTTTATCGATCAACGAGCTGCCCGGTTTCAAGATGCAGTAATTGTAGTAAATGAAGCCACCGTATATTCCGAGGCCAAGGTTGATGCTTCGGCGGTTGCGGTAGGTTATGAAGGCTATGATTGCCGAGTAGATTTTTCGGAAACCTCAACCAACGATTGGCTGTACATCCGACTGGGTAATGGTCAAATGGGTTGGATACAGCAATCCGCTTTGCGTATTCATTAAGACGAGGCAGCATTCTGTGATCTAAGCAATGCTACCGGCTCGTTTACAGACTTTTATTAGAGAATAAAGTTACAATCAGCTACCTTTCCTAACCATAACCATCGATTTAACATTTTCCAAGGGCCATGAACGTACAAGAATTTATAGATGCGCATAAAGATGAATTTCTAAATGAATTGTTTGATTTTCTGCGCATTCCTTCGGTAAGCACCGATTCTTCTCGTAAAGATCAAATCGAAGCAGCTGCTAATTTTTTGGTCGGTCAACTTGAGTCAATAAAATTGAATCGAGTAGAGCGATTTGAAACCCCTGGTCATCCTATCGTCTATGGCGAACATTGTCCCTATAACAATCGCCCAACGGTACTGGTGTATGGTCATTATGACGTACAGCCTTCCGACCCCGATCACTTGTGGGACACGCCTGCTTTTGAGCCAACCGTGAAGGACGGAAAAATCTATGCCCGTGGAGCCAGTGATGATAAAGGTCAATCGTTTACTCATGTCAAAGCCCTACAGAGTTTACTGGCAACCGACGGAGCCCTACCGGTGAACGTAAAAATTCTATTGGAAGGAGAAGAGGAAATCGGCTCTCCCAACTTGGTTCCATTTTTAGAAAGTCATGCCGAAATGTTAGCGTGTGACATGGTCTTGATTTCAGATACATCGATGTTTGGCCTAGACCAACCCTCTATCACCTTCGGCCTTCGTGGACTCGCCTATATGGAAGTTGAAGTTGTTGGGCCCAATCGCGATTTACACTCGGGTGTGTACGGTGGGGCGGTTGAAAACCCCTTAAATGTACTCTGTGAAATCATCGCCAAGTTGAAAGATGAGCATGGGGTCATTCAGATACCTGGTTTCTATGACAAAGTTCAGCCCCTAAGCTCTGAAGATCGACAAGCCATGGCCGAATTACCCTTCGATGAGGAGGCCTACAAAGCATCCTTGAATGTGAATGCTCTCCATGGAGAACATGGGTATACCACCCTGGAACGAGCGTCGGCTCGACCGACCTTAGATGTAAACGGCATATGGGGTGGATATCAAGGTGAAGGCGCCAAAACGGTACTTCCCTCTAAAGCTAATGCCAAAATTTCTATGCGCTTAGTACCTCATCAAGATCCTAAGGAGATTGCTGCACTATTCAAACAATATGTAGAATCACTGGCTCCAGATACGGTTAAAATAACCGTAGAAGAACACCATGGTGGACATGCTTCCCGTACCGACTTAGGATTTTACGGGTTGAAAGCAGCCGCTCAAGCATTCGAAGACGTATACCAAACTCAAGTTCTGTTTTCTATGGAGGGAGGATCCATCCCGATCGTTGCTGATTTTAAACGAGTCTTGGGAAGTGAATCTATACTGATGGGTTTTGGTGTAACAAGTGATGCCATTCATTCCCCAAACGAATCCTTTCACATCAAAGATTTTTATAGAGGCATTAAAACCTCGGCACGTTTTTTTCAAATTTTAGCTGAACAACAGCATTCCTAATTTAACCTAACCTACTTTTCGCTATGAAAAATCTACTACTTCTCTTACTTGCCTTAGTTCCTGTAGCTTTGGTAGCTCAAATGCCCGATGCTCCAGAGCGAGCCGAAGGGGGTGGCCCTTATGATCGCCTCATTATACGAGGAGTCCATCTAATTGATGGAACAGGCTCTCCAGCTACGGGTCCGGTTGATGTTGTGGTAGAAGGCAATGTAATCACCAGTATCCGAACCGTCGGCTATCCTGGGCTTCCCATTAATGAGCGTAGACGTCCTGCCGCTGATGAAAATACCGAGGTCTTAGATGCTACTGGTATGTATATGTTACCTGGTTTTTTTGATATGCATGCACACACCGGTGGAGGCGCACAAGGCACAACCCCAGAATACGTGTACAAACTTTGGTTAGCTCATGGTATCACAAGTATACGTGAACCAGGTTCTGGCAATGGTACTGATTGGACTATTCGTCACAAGAAACTCAGCGAAAAAAATGAGATAACCGCCCCTAGAATTTCAGCATGGATTGGATTTGGCAATGGATTTGGACGTCCCATTATTACTCCGGAAGATGCCCGAGAATGGGTGAAAATGATAGATGATCAGGGCGCCGATGGGATTAAGTTTTTTGGAGCAAGTCCTGAGGTGTATGCTGCAGCTATCGATGAAGCCAATAAAAGAGGCTTAGGAACCATGACCCATCATGCCCAAACCCGTGTGGTTTACAACAATGCACTTCGTTCTGCCCAACTAGGTTTAACCAGTATGACGCATTGGTACGGATTGCCCGAAGCCTTATTCAAAGACCGAATCATTCAAGATTATCCACTCGATTACAATTACAATAACGAACAACATCGGTTTGAAGAGGCTGGTCGGCTATGGGCTCAGGCGGCTAAACCACATTCTGAAAAATGGAATGCGGTAATGAATGAGATGTTGGAGTTGGATTTCACCTTAAATCCAACCTTCACAATCTATGAAGCGAATCGAAGCCTCATGACCCAGCGCCGCGCGGAATGGCATGAACGCTATACCTTGCCATCACTGTGGCGTTTTTATGAACCCAGCAGAATTTCTCATGGATCCTATTGGTTAGATTGGGGAACCGAACAAGAAATCGCTTGGAAAGAAAATTTCCGGCTATGGATGGAATTTGTGAATGAATACAAAAACCGCGGAGGTAGGGTAACGTTAGGATCCGATGCTGGTTATATCTACAAACTCTATGGTTTTGGCTACATTCAAGAAATGGAAATGCTTAGAGAAGCCGGTTTCCATCCACTCGAAATATTTCAGTCTGCTTCACTAAAAGGAGCGGAAGTTTTAGGGGTCGATGACCGTTTAGGTACTATTGAAGTTGGCAAACTAGCCGACATGGTTATCGTAGATGCTAATCCAATGGCCAACCTAAAAGTACTCTATGGTACAGGATCTATTCTTGTAGACGAAAACAACGAGGTAACACGGCACGGTGGAGTGGCCTATACGATTAAGGATGGTATTGTGTACGATGCGAAAGCTTTACTTAAAGACGTCGAAGAAATGGTGAAAAAAGCGAAAGCTGAAGAAGGTTTCGAGATTACTCAGCCTGGATTAGATTACTAATCACCCTCTTTCATTGGGGGAAATATCGATTAGATATTCTAAGCATTAAAAATCGGTATTGTATAAGATAGGCTCATTTTGTTCGAAATCGTACAAAGTGAGCCTTCTTAGATTATAGTAACCTGTCCAATACGATCTAAGTGATTGGATATAATTTCTACGAGCACCATCTTTTTCGTTTTGAGCAATAAATAGATTGGTCACATCAATTCGTCCGATTAAGTATCGGTTTTTAGATACGTCGTAACGGCGGGTTGCGATTTCATCGGAAATACGTGCCAATTCAACCTGATCCCTTAGTTGTGGGAATTCTCTTACCGTACTTTTTATGCTAAGCTCAAATTGGCGTTTTTGATACGCAATCGTATTGGCAGTTTCCATCTGATCGTTTCGCGCCGATTTTATTTCTGCTTGATTTTTACCCCAGTTAAACACCGGTATTTCAAAGCCTACACTAAAGAACTGCCGGTTTTGAGGATCATCATATAAGGCATCGAAATCGGTAGAAGTTTGGTTCAAACCAAAACTGGCTTGGAGGGTAGCCGACAAGCCCGTACTCTTTCGAGCTTGGTCATAGGTTTGATCGGCCAGAAGTTCATTCAGCTCAAATTGCAGGGCGGTTGAATTATTTTCTCGGGCCAACTCATACGCCTTTTCGACATCTAATTCGAATGAAGGTGCAACACTTGGAAGAATAATTTCCAATTCCTCATCATCATCAAGCCCAAGTAGTGCCTTAAATTCTTCTTCAATCCGTAGATAATTAATACGAGCTGTTGTGAGAGAATTTCTCGCATTTCTAAATTCGAGTTCACTTTGCAGAAGTTCATTTTCCGCTATGCTACCCACCTGAAATCGCCCTTGAGAAATGTTGTAGATGGAATCATTTACAGTCACATTAAACTCAGCTACCTCAACATTTATTTTGGCTAAAAGTAGATCAAAGAAATTCTGGGTAACCGTAAACGCTAGGTTTTCCATGTCCTCTACGAATTGCTTTTGTGCAATTTGAAAGCGTAGTGGTTCGGTCATCGCCCTCCATTTAAGGATGTTGAACTGATTCAATGGCTGACGATAGCTTGCGACCAGTGGGGTACTTTGCCACAGATAGGTATTCTCATTTTGAAAGATTCCCAAACGCGTAAGACCTGAGGATAGAGATAAACGCCCACCAGTTGGCATTATATTTTGGTCTATGGAGACTCCTATCGACGCCTCGGATTGAGTGCGAGAAGAAAAAGTAACCGTACCGTCATCCAAGGTATTCGAGAAAATAGATTTGTTATAGTTCGGCGCGTCCCCATTTAAGCTAAAACTAGGTAATAAGTCGGCCCGGAAACTTCTATAACGCCACTTTGCTGATAGTAAAGCAAAGCGAGCTGCCCGGGATAGAGGACTGTTCAATTTGGCGTATTCAATACTCTGCTCTAGCCCGAATATTCGGGTTGAAAGTTCCCCATCTCTATCGATAGTACTTGAAGAATATACTCGATTGGTTTCCGCGATTGGCAGTAGCTCTTGAGCCTTGCTTTCAGAAGTCCAAAGGGAGCCTAATAAAAAAGCGCCCAATAGAGCACGTGATATATTTCGTTTATTCATGTCGTAAAGCGTGTACAGGATCTTGTTGGGCAGCTCGTCTAGCGGGGACATAACCAAAGACTACCCCTATGACTAACGCCACCCCAAATGATATAATGATTGAAAATGGACTTACCAAAGTGGCTATATCCGCCGTCCATTGAATGGCAAAGCTAAACACAATGCCTAAAAATATTCCCACTAATCCTCCCCCAATGCTAAGGGCTAGAGATTCGGTCAAGAATTGGAGTTCAATATCTCTTTTTTGAGCTCCTACTGCTAATCGAAGGCCTATTTCTTTGTAGCGTTCAACTACGGAAGCCAACATAATATTCATGATTCCAATACCACCTACGATTAATGAAATCGATGCAATAGAGGAAAGTACAATGTTGAAAATCCGTTTGGTTCTTTGCTCCTGTTGAAGCAGTTGTTCAGGAACAATAATTTCATAATCAACTACCCCATTGTGTCTGCGTTTTAGCATACGCGAAAGCACTTCGGCTATGGAAACACTAAACTGGGAATCGGTTACTCGCACTATAACTTTATCGAGTTGATGATAATTTACCGTAGCCACATCCTCTTCATCGCTGGAGGAAGATCCACCGGAAATGACTACCATGCCACCACCTCGAAATATTCCACCACCGCCAGCTTCAATATCGTCTTTAGTGACCAATGCTCTGTTTTTAAAACGAAGTAATACGGTAGTAACTGGCGCAAAAATGTCTAGATTGTAATTGCGAATTCCCAACCTTTCAATATTCTCGGTACTTAGCTCTTTTTTGTTTAAGACGCCTACGACCGTAAGCCAAAGATTACCCACTTTAATTTTTTTGCCAATAGGATTTTCGCCTGGAAAAAATTTCGTCTTAACATCGTAACCAATAACACACACCGGTTCGGCACGTTCTATATGAGTTTGGTTGAAATTCTGCCCTTCAACAACGTCAAAGCTATTAATGTTAAAATATTCTTCATTAACTCCGACAATCTTCCCACTTCTCATTCGAGCACTTCGAATGAAGTTACTCTCGAACACAATCTCTGGGCTAATGAATTCAACTTCAGGAACTTGACTGCGAATACTCTCAATATCATGAAGGGTTAAACCAGGAGAGTACTTATTGGATTCCGAGTCGCCATCGTCTTGTCCAACCAGCCCCTCAACCTGTTCTAGGGTGGGTTGAATGATCACATTGTTGGTCCCCAATAATTCCATCTGGCTCAATACTTCTTGCTGCGCTCCACTCCCAATTGCCAACATGGCAATGACCGAAGCTACCCCAAATATGATTCCCAAGGAAGTTAGTAAGGCGCGTAGTTTGTTTCTTTGAATGGCCTCTAAGGCAATATCAAAGTTGTAGAGTAATTTTTGAGTATTCATTCCCCGTCTGTTTGGGATAGTCTTCTACGTTCGATTCCTGAGGTATCCGATGGTAGACTTAAATAGAGTTCATCCGTTGGTGTGAGCCCTCGTTCTATGATGGCTTCATTTTCATTGACCAACCCGAGCTCTACTTCTTGTAGAATGGTCGTTAAGCCGTCACGCTTATACACAAAGGTAAGTGAGTCAGCGGCATGGATACTCTCTAATGGAACAGACAAGGCATTTTCAACCGAAGCAATTTTAATTTGATTACTGGTGGTCATGGCTGGACGAAGTAAACTATCGGATTCGTTCACCTCTATAACAACCTCAAAAACCTTAGAGTCATAATTTTTACGCTGTTCGCCAATATTCGCTACACTGGTAACACGACCGCTTAATCGTTTATCGGGCACAGCATCTAGACCAATAAAAACCTCTTGACCCACTTCCACCTTCTGAATATCTACTTCATTCACATAGGTAATGGATTCCATTACAGTAAAATCGGGCAGTTCGGCAACTACCGGACTCCATGCACTAATTTGTTCTCCTTCGGTTACTTTTGATCCATCCCAGTTTCTTCGATAAATCACCATGCCTTGATCTGGAGCAAAAATGGTGAACTGCTGCATGAGTTCCCGAATCTTCACAATCTCATTTCTCTTTTTCTGTAGCTCGGTTTCAACCTCTCTTAGCTGGGCTTCGGATTGCTTTACTTTGGTCTGATAGTTTTTGGTTTCTTGGGTGAGCTGTCTACGAGCACGATCTAATTCGATCTCGGCCTGTCTCTGAACCGCTGGTGACTCATATTTAGACTGTTCCACTTCAATCTCTCGCTCTTCTAAAGCAAAACGTAGGTTAATTAAGTTATCTCGAGCTTGAGAGAGTGTTAAAGTGGTATCTAACTGAGCTTGAATCACCTGAGACTCTGCCTGCTGAACATCCAATTGGGCATCTTGTAATTTACCCATGATTTCGGAACGATCCAGCTCGGCAACAAAATCACCTTTCTTAACCACTGTTCCTTCTGGAATCAATCGCTGAATACGGATGTTATTTACTCTGAAGTCTCTTGCTCCTTGTGGACCTTTAATCTCGGTAGAGTTTTTTGCTCGTAGCTCGCCGGTTGTAGTAACATCAACTTCAAAATTACCCACTCGAGGAGTAGTGTATAAATCGATATAGTCGGTAGCTTCTGAACGGTTAAAAAACCAAAGGGCTAAGATAAGTACGACTAGGGTACTGGGGATAATGATTCGTTTTTTCATGAATTTAGATGGATAAACACAGGTTTATATAAACTTACGCAAGCATTAGGTAAACGGTTACATCCGATATATTATTTTACATTTACCCCTGAGACTTCAATGCCAAAGATTGGGCAAAAACATGGCAAATATATCTGCCGTTTCGTTCAGATTAATCTTCTCGTAAACCCGTTTCTAAACTGTAAGAGGTAGCGGGCATGGAGTAGTTAAAAACGGACTTAATTTCGTTTTGTTCATCGACTACCACCACTCTAGGAGTATGTGACTTCGCTTCTTCAGGGGTCATTTCCGCGTAAGCAATAACAATGATTCGGTCGCCTATTTGCGTCAGACGTGCGGCGGCTCCATTCAGGCAGCAAACTTTAGAACCTCGTTCACCAGGGATAGTATAGGTTTCCAAACGCTGACCATTCGTAATATTTAATACCTGTACTTTTTCGTACGGCAGTAAATCAGCGGCATCTAATAAATCTTGATCAATGGTAATACTACCCTCATACATTAGGTTGGCTTCGGTAACCACCATCTGATGCAATTTGGATTTAAACATGGTTAATTTCATCACGTGTCTCCTAGACTAACCTATTTACTTAAAATAATATTATCAATTAATCGGGCTTTTCCTAGATAGGCGGCAATCGCTAATACATAGTCCGTATTCTCTTCAATCTGTTTTACCGGTTGAAGTCGGTCGATACTATAGACTCCAAAATAATCATTTTGAAATCCGGCTAATCGAAGTTCTTCTTGTAATTCTTCTAACAAAGGAGTCGTATTCTTCATTCCTTGTTCTATAGCACCTTTGGCCTTCTGAAGAGCCTGATACAACATGGGGGCTTTGGCCCGCTCTTCCTCCGATAAATAGGCATTCCGGCTACTCAATGCCAAGCCATCGTGATCTCTTTCTATAGGAGCCATAAGTAAACTGAGTCCGTGATTGAATTCCCTTACCATGGCTTCAATTACCTTGAATTGCTGATAATCCTTTTGACCGAAAACGGCTATATCGGGTTCCACAATATTGAATAACTTGTTCACCACTAGAGCAATGCCTTGAAAATACCCTATCCTGCTGGCTCCATCTAAATGTGTGTTTAACTCTCGGATATCCAAGCTAAAAAACAGTTCTTGATGATACATCACCTCTGTATTCGGCGTAAATACCAGAGACACACCTTCCTCTTTACAAAAGTTAATATCCTGCTCTAATGAGCTTGGATAGGTGGCAAAATCTTCATTAGGTGCAAACTGCTTGGGATTCACATATATCGATACGACCACTACATCCGAATGCTGCTTTGCCAAACGAATAAGAGACAAATGCCCGCGATGCAAGGCCCCCATAGTCGGGACGAAGGAAACCTTTTTGCCTGCTTGCTTATACTCTTTTATCAGAGTTCTCAACTCTGCTATATCGCCGGTTACCCGCATATCAGATATCGCGCTGAATATCGAATTGCTCTAAGATCTCTTTAACTCGACTCACAAAGGCTCCGCCATGAGCACCATCAATGATTCTATGATCATAACTCATCGATAAATACATCATATGGCGAATGGCTATGACATCTCCCTGATCGGTTTCCATAACCATTGGTCGCTTCACAATAGCACCGGTTCCAATAATGGCAACTTGTGGCTGATTAATAATTGGTGTCCCCATTAAATTGCCCACACTACCATAGTTGGTAAGGGTAATGGTTCCCCCTGCTAAATCGTCTGGACTTAATTTTTTGGTTCTTGCCTTTTGAGCCACATTGTTCACCTCTTCAGCCAGTCCTACTAGATTCATCTGCTGAGCTTTCTTCATTACAGGAACAATGAGCCCTCCTTCTCCGCCATTGCCCAAGGCAACTGCAATACCAAAATTAATGTCTTTCTTAACATGAATCTCATCTCCAACTACCGAACTATTCATCATGGGATACTCGAGCATCGCCTTGATAATAGCCTCTACAAAAAGTGGTGTAAATGTAAGCTTGACCCCTGTTTTCTGTTGGAAAGCATTCTTGTGTTTATTTCTCCATTGCACAAGCGTCGTAACATCTACCTCCGCGAAAGTGGTCACATGAGCCGAAGTCTGTTTCGATCGAATCATATGCTCGGATATCATTTTGCGCATACGATCCATTTTAATGATCTCAACCTCGCCTCTAGGTGCGCGAGAAACGTCCAATTGACCTGCCTGAATAGCATCTTTTGACGGATTTTCTCCGGCTGAAGCTACCCGATCCGATGCACCCGGTCTGGTGAGCGATGCACTGGGTACAGATGGTGTCGAGTGTGATGGAGCCGCGGCTACTGACGAGGTACCGGTACTACCACGCTGATCTACATAGGCTAAGATATCCTTTTTAGTCACTCGCCCACCTTGACCGCTTCCTGCAATGGCTTCTAATTCCTGAACGCTAACCCCTTCTTCTTTAGCAATGGATCGTACCAACGGAGAGAAAAACTGACCCTCAGATCCCTCGCGAGGAATGTCTGAGGCTGGAGTTCCTATATTTGGAGAAAGTTGCGCACTAAGATCTTCTGGCCGCATTGCAGCCACCTGCTCTTTGGTTAGCTGCGTTACATTTGGCACCTCTGAGGCTGGTGGATTTGCTGTAACTGCAGGTGTAGTGCCCGCCGTTGAATCCGAAGCTGTGGAACTTGGCGCCGAAACGGCAACCCCGTCTCCAATAGCAATAACGGCAATAACCTGCCCTACTTCTATGGTTTCATCCGCTTCTGCTCGGATTTCAACAAGAGTCCCCTTGGCAGGTGAGGGTACTTCGCTGTCTACCTTATCCGTTGAAATTTCCAGTAAGGTCTCATCTTCTTCAACCGAATCTCCCACCGATTTCATCCATCCAATAACCGTAGCTTCAACCACAGATTCTCCCATTTGTGGCATGATGACTTCGATGGTTTCACCTGTACTTGTGGCCGGTGTGTTTTGTGAAGTCTGAGTCACTTCTTCACCTGCTGTACTTGCGGCCGGCGATGGAGCTACTTCAGGCTCAGGAGTCGGTGCGGGTTCTTCTATGGCCTTTGGTTCAGATGCTTCTGAGGCTACGGATACAGAGGTAGCGGCTTGATCCATGGCTGATGCTGCGGAAGCCGCGTCTGTTTCAATCCGCGCAATTGGTTTACCCACTTCAATGGTCTCACCCTCCTCTACCAATATTTCTACCAAGATCCCTGCTTCAGGAGAAGGCACTTCGCTATCGACCTTATCCGTTGCAATTTCCAACAGGGTTTCATCTACCTCAACGGTATCCCCAATTTTTTTTGTCCATTCGATAACGGTTCCTTCCATTACCGACTCACCCATTTGAGGCATGATTATATCGACCTTAGCCATAGTACAATTAAATTATGTGTGTTGAATGCAGAGTCTTTTAACTAGCAATAAATCTATGAACCCTAAATTTCCGCATTATTTAGTAGACTTCAAATGTAGAAAAGCAGTCTATATAGTTAATTAGGCTATATTAAACCCTGACTAGTTAGTAAGTTACGCGCGCGGATAACCAGAATCTTACTTAGTAGTAAGTCCTTGCTTCACAGCTTGTTCAATATCTTCTTTCAAATCTTCCACATGCTCTAGACCCACGCTCAAACGAATCAGGTTTTCTGGAGTTTCGGATAGTGGGCCCTCACTGGATTTCCTGTGTTCCCAAATACTCTCTATCCCCCCCAGACTGGTTGCCGCTTGAATGATCTTTGTGTTCGAAACGATACGTGTTGCTAGCTGCTGATCACCATCAACCAGAAAAGAAATCATACCTCCAAAGTGCCTCATTTGCCGCTTGGCGATGGCATGCCCAGGATGCGAGGCTAGACCTGGGAAATACACCTGTTCGATACCGGGCAAGGTAGATAGAAAGTGAGCGACATCTAAAGCATTTTCGTTATGAGCCCGCATTCGGTATGGAAAACTTCGAATACTTCTACAGAGCATCCATGCATCGAACGGTGAGGGCACCCCGCCTTGAACCACTTGCACACTGCGAACTCGATCCATCAATGCTCCAGACTCGCGAGCGATGACCGCACCTCCAAGCAAATCGGAATGTCCTCCTAAATATTTAGTGGTTGAATGAATGACCAGATCAACTCCAAAGGAGAGTGGATTCAGGTTGAAGGGGGTTGGCCAAGTATTGTCTACCGCTACAACCAAGTTTTTTGTTTTAGCCAACTCTACAACCGCTTCTAAATCGGTGATGAGCATTTGAGGATTAGAAGGGGTCTCCACCCAAATCATTTTAGTATTTGGCTTGCAAGCTTGCTCTAGACGATTTACATCGGTCATATCGATAAACTCGACTTCCAGCCCCCAACGATTGGCAAATTCCCACATTAATTTGCGAGTGCCAAAGTAGACGTCCGAGGGTAGCAACACATGATCGCCATGCTCTAGGGTCTGAAATACAGCATTGATAGCGGCTATTCCAGATGAAAAAGCCGCCGCCTCCGCTCCTTTTTCCAAACCACACAGAACGTTTTCCAGCTGAATACGATTGGGATTTTGTAAACGAGTGTACTTCAAATCACCTTCTAAGTGGCCATTTTTCCTGTGCTCATATATGGTAGACATTTCGATTCCTGGAACTATGGGGCTATTCTCCGGTTGTGATTCTTTCATAGACCCATGTATAGCGAAGGTTTCTATATGTTTGTACTCGTTTTGTTGCGACATGGACACTTCTTTATTTGGTTTATTTCAATCTAACATGTAAGATAGTCAGGTGGTCAACGTTCTATCTATAAAATGTCGTTAATATTTATCTATTCTACCAATTGAATGCCATAAATTCCCTAGAGATGCAGAAGCCCCATACGCCACAGTATATTCTATTATTTAGCCTTATGCTTGTTGGTACGACGAGCTGTGATTGGTTTAACCCGACCTCTTCAACAGAAAAAGAAAATCCAAGTGAGAGTGAATTTATAGCCGCCACTCACCCTTGTATAGATGGGCTAGCTGCGGATCTCTATCCCTGTTCGAATGTGAGCCTGTATGCTCATTTGAGCCCTTCTGAATTGGGCGGAGAGCAAGTGAACGATATTTGGGGATGGGTGGATCCAGAAACGGGCAAAGAATACGCTCTGGTTGGTTTGACCGATGGGGTAAGCTTTGTGGATGTGAGTAATCCGAATAAACCCGTGTTAGTAGGCGTGCTTGCAGAATCTGAATGGCCCTTGAAAACATCCTTAAATCCGGTTGAAGATTTTCCGGCTTGCAATTTAGGTTTAGGAAATAGTGTAACGGCTAAAGCCGTCACCAAAGGAACCGCATGGAGAGACATGAAGGTCTATGACCATCACATGTTTGTGGTTTCGGATGGCCAGCTTCATGGTATGCAGGTTTTTGATTTAACTCGTCTGAGAACCTACGAAGGAACACCTCTTCGGTTTGAAGAGGATGTTCTGTACACTGAATTTGGGAATGCCCATAATATTGCCATCAACGAAGAAAGTGGGTTTGGATACGCTATCGGTGTTACAAGCGCCGAGCGTTGTGGCTCAAGGCAAGCTACTGGATTACATATGATTGATTTACGTAATCCCAAAAATCCTGAATTTGCCGGTTGTTATGTTGATCCTGCAACTGAGTTTAGTTCGGCGGTTAATGTTGGCACCGGATACATTCACGATACTCAGTGTGTGGATTACTCGGGTCCAGATCAAGATCATCATAATAAAGAACTTTGTTTCAGTTCAGCCGAAGGGGCCATCGTTATCACCGATGTGACCGATAAAAACAATCCAACAACGCTCTCTGCCCACTCAGAACCCGCTATGGAATACTCACACCAAGGCTGGTTAACCGAGGATCAGCGCTTTTTTTTAATGAACGACGAATTGGATGAATTGAATTTTGGTCGTACTACCAAAACCTATATTTGGGAGGTTAGTGACTTAGAAAATCCAAGCTTCATTGGCTATCATACGCACAATACCCCCTCTATTGATCACAATTTATACATACATAATCAGTACGTTTTACAGTCAAATTACACGAGTGGGTTAAGAATTTTTAATCTTTTAAACCTAGAGGAAGCCCGATTGAATGAAGAGGGGTATTTTGACTCCGAGCCTACCCATAATGACGCAAACTTTTCGGGCACATGGAGTAATTATCCCTACCTGCCAAGCGGCATCGTTTTATTAAGCGATATTTATAATGGGTTATTTGTCCTGAGACCAGATTATTTAGAGAAATAGCTCCTCATTTTTTTAGTTAAACACAGACTTTCTTAAATTTGTTCTGCTTTAATGCTCAAATAGCATTCGATATATATTCTACAATCAAACCTAACTACTGCATTAGCTAATGGATTTATTTGATAAGCTGGCAAATCGCCCTAGCCCCCTTGGACCTTTTACTTCTGCCGGATATGGCTATTATACCTTCCCTAAATTGGAAGGCCCGCTGGGTCCCGAAATGAAATTCAACGGAAAAGATATGGTCGTATGGAGTATCAACGACTATCTGGGTGTTGGAAGCAACGAAGAAATTAAAAAGGTAGATGCCGAAGCAACGGCAAAATATTCATTGAGCGCACCTATGGGAGCGCGATTGATGACCGGAAATTCGGATGAGCATGAAGCCTTGGAAAAAGAGTTGGCCGCTTTTGTACATAAAGAAGATGCACAACTACTCAATTTTGGTTACCAAGGTATTATGAGTGTGATTCACGCACTGGTAGACCGAAATGATTTTCTTATCTACGATGAATTAAGTCATGCTTGTATTGTTGATGGTAAGCAATTGGCAATGGCCGATAAATCGGTATTCAAGCATAACGATATTGAGAGTTTTAAAAAGCAATTATACCGAGCTGCTGCTAAGAAAAAAGATAATTCCTCTATATTAGTAGTTACTGAAGGGGTATTTGGTATGACAGGCGATTTGGGTATCCTTCCCGAGATTATCAAACTAAAAGAAGAAGTACCCTTCCGACTGTTGGTTGATGATGCTCACGGCTTTGGAACTCTCGGTCACGATGGTTCTGGCACGGGAACACAATTAGATTGTCAAGACGGTATTGATATCTACTTTGGTACTTTTGCAAAAGCCGTGGCCTTAATTGGTGCTTTTGTTGCCTCTGAACCTCGAGTAATTCAGTTTTTGAAAGCTAATGTTCGAAGCCAAATTTTTGCGAAGTCATTACCAATGCCTATTGTTGTTACAGCACGTGAGCGATTAAAAATGATTCGCAAACATCCAGAATGGCGTGAAAAATTATGGGAAAACACCTTAAAGCTTCGTGAAGGACTTATCAAAATCGGATATAATGTGCTTCCTTCTGAAAGCCCAGTAACCCCCGTATTAACTCAAGGTAGCACGGATTTATGCCAAGATATTATGCGTGTGCTTAGAGAAGAACATGGTGTATTCGTAAGCGGTGTGGCTTACCCAGTAGTTCCTAAAGGAATCGTATTAATACGATTAATTCCAACGGCCGCACACAATGATGCGCATATTGAAAAAACGCTTAAAGCGTTCGAAGCTATTAAAGATTTTGTGGAAGCAGAATCTTCTAAAATAAGCGCTTAAACAAACGTTTAACCGGATTGCTAGACGAATCTGAGTCTTCTGACTTAGATCGTTTGGCATCTAGTTTATTCAGATCTACGCGTGGGATTTCTACGGCCTTATACGTTTCTTTTTTCTCTACCGGCTTCTTACCCTTCTTTTTTGGCTTACTAACATTTAAGTTTGCTTGCTTCTTTTTGAGCTTCACACTCACTTTTTCTTCTTTTATGTTAGTCTTATTCTTTGTGGTGTGAACAACTCGTTCGGGAATCTCAGCCTTTTTAGGTTCCAAACCCAAACTTGAACAAACATTCAAAAATGACTCTTTATCTGCCTCATATAAGAGCGATACTATTTTCTTAGGGTAGCCATAATCTATACGTTGCATACTCGAGACATAATCGTAAAGATCATCGGGTATATCGTAATAAATAACCTCGTCGATTCCTCGCAATGCAAGAGAATCATTTGCTAATCCCCCAACTAGAATAACTCTATAATCATTGCTATAATAGTTCTTTAAACGATCTTGAATAGTACTATCCTCTAGATCTTGATCCAAACTAATGACCCCCCATCTTTTCTTTCGAATGATTTTGAATAGACGCTGGGTTGTTCGTTTCGAATAGGTATGCACCATCACATGCTGAGATTTTGAGTTCTCTAAATGATTCATGATGGTGGAAATTTTCATGCGATCAGGAACATCATAATACTCCTGTATTATACGCCGATTAAGGGCATAAGCTGGGCTCACATTGGTAGCCGTTTCTTCAAATCCAATACAACGTGTTCTTGGTGGCATAATCGCCAACAATTGTTCAAAGGAGGCATTATACTCCATTGTTTGAATACAAAGTGCCGTCTCCCTTGGGATAGATTTAACAATCTTTTTTACTTTGTTGAAAAGTTTATAACGATCTAATTGAGACCCATCCAATACCAATAAAATATCCAAATCATCAAATGACCAGGCTTGTTCACTTTCAAGGTCTAATAAACAGCCTGGATCAGCAATGATGATGGAGGGTTTGGATTGTAATGCTGACCGATGTTGTTCTTTTTCTTCTCTTTGAGTGACTCTTGAACAACGAATTTTTGCGTGATATCCGGTGGCCCAAAGCCATTGTTCCACTTCAATTGCTTGGTTTGAGTGAGTACAGAGTATAACGACTTTCTTAGCATGCTCATTCAACTCACTTTGAGCTACCACATGTAGAATAGGTAATAGAGTTATATCTAAACTATTAGTTGGCGATTGCACACACACGGGTGATCTAAGGGTGATAGCATCAATAATATCCTGATGCCTTTGTGTACCTTCCCGAATATTGATATCTAATAATCCTTTTTGGATCAAAGGATGGATACCCATTGAATCAAACGTCAAAACTACTCCTCTTCTTCACTTTTCTTCCAAAATTAACCACTAGCAACTAGCTTAACCTATTGCTAAGCAATAATATACAAAAGTGATTAATTATGCTCGCTCTCTTTAGCACTATTTAACCAATTCGGATGGATGCCGATTTGACCCGTGCGTATTTGTAAAAAAATAAAAATTAAAACGAATGACAAGCCTATCCCTATAAAGCCAGATAAACCTGCTTCAGGGCCAAAAATACCGCCCGTCCACCATTTTGGACCAATAGGTTCCAGTTTCCAAACAGCTACATCCCAACCTAAACCACTTACGGGCAAACCATACAAGCCTGCAAGAACAAAATTCCATGCCGAGTGAAGGCCCATCGAAAGACCTAATCGACCTGTAAGTATAAAGGGGGTGGCTAAAAGTACACCCGCTATAAAAATATTAAACGATGACCAAAAAGAAGCATTTGGATTAAAGATATGCGCAATAGAAAACAAACCCGATGAGAGTACAACAGCAGCTATAAGGGGCCCAATACTATTTTGCAAGCCAAAGCGCAATCCTTCCTGCAAGTTTATGATGAAATAACCCCTAGTCAGTAGTTCCTCATAAAAACCAACCGCTAACATCTGAACAAATAGAAGTAAAAGTGAGTACCATTGGCTCCCCTCTTCCCAGAGCCCCCCTTCTGCATTAGATGAAATTAACGAGGCCTCTTCAGCCACTCTATACCAACCCAATAGCAAACTCATACCAACCACTAAGCTGAGTGCAAGAATCCCAATGAGCCAGCCCAGTGCATACTCCTGAAAAAAAACTTTAGTTGGTTCAACACCCCCATAATACCAAGACGATGATTTTGTTATTCTCTGATCGGTTAAAAATAAATTTAACCGGTACCAAGCATAGGAAATAGGAATAACTAAAAACCACTGCCAACCCCCAAGCTCAATACTTTGTAGGCCACCAATGATTAGAATTAAGGTGATGAAAAAGAATAGAATTCGAATTCCTGAACGAAACCTTTTTTCACCAGGGTGATAAAATGGATTAGTCATTATTAGCCATTTTACCTTCTGTAATATGATTGAAGTATCGAATAGTGGGATACGCAAAATCTAAGTCTTGATGCTGTTCAAAAGCATCCAAAATATCCTCCCAAATTCCTTCGGTGGTTCCCCTTCTTCGGCGTGGGTGCGTCAAATGACGAATGGTTAAGCGTATACCGCTATCTTGTACATCGGTGTATACAATCGGTGTTAGGTAACGATATTCAATTAAATACGATTTTGAAGCCTGATCTATTTGGGTTTGGGCTTCATCAATCAAATCTTTAGTGCGTTCTTTAACAATATCCAATAGTAGTGACTTTGCCTTTCTCCAATCGCTTTCAAAGGTGATTACCACACCAATTTCATTCCAAATAAATTGAAAATCAGACGTATAGTTAAAGAGTTTTTCTATGAATATAAGATGGTTGGGAATATGTATAACCCGTCCTGTACTCTGATCGGCGGCCACCCAATTTCCAATCTCCAAAAGAGTAAATTTAAAAGGTCGTATATCTATAATATCCCCTCGAACCTCTCCGATTTGAACCCGATCTCCTACATCAAACGGGCGTCTCCATATAATGAATAACCATCCTGCTAAATCTGAGACCGGATCTTTAAGAGCGATGGCAATACCCGCCGATAGTAAGCCCAAGAACGTTGCCAGCGAATCAACCCCTGAAAACCAAATCTGAGCAACCAATAAAACACCAATAGCTGTAGTTGTATAACCCACATTTTTGCGCCACTTAAAGCGTAATTTTTTGTCGTCCGTATTCCTGTAAACGACTCGCAGTGTGAAGCTTCTGATGAGCCAAAGCAACAGGATTAGACCAACTGTTTCAACAATATGGGTCGTCAAGAGTGGAGAATTTCTTATATACTCTAATATATTTCCGGGAAAATCCGACATATTTTATTTTATTAAACTGCAAAAATTGGTATCGAACACAATTATCGGTATATTTTGCGTCCTTTTTCAAGTTAATACAAACGATTATGTTATACACTATTCTGACGGTAATTATCGCGATTATTTGTGCTCTTTTGATTGTAGTTGTTCTACTCCAAAATGGATCCGGACAAGGACTATCCGGTATCGGTGCAACTTCTATGGGCGGTAGTGCCGGTCTTGGAGCCAGAAGAACAGCAGATTTGCTATCTAAATCTACAACCTACTTAGGGGGTGCATTCTTAGCACTGTGTGTGCTTGCCAATTTTGTGATTGACCGACCAACCACCACCGAAAGTATTCTGCAAACAGGAGCGCCTGTTGAAAGCGTTGGCGCCCCAGTGGTACCACAAACACCTATGTCTGCTCCAGTGACTACTGAGTCTGCTACAACTGAAGAGTCAGCTGGATCGGCTGATAATAGTGACAACTAATTATCATGCCTAGTATTTACTGCTAGGCATTTTTCTTTTCTTATTTAAGAAGCCCGAAAGCAAACTGTTCACAAGATTCCTAGCAAAAGACGAAACTTGGACGGAACAAATGGTAGGTAAATACGTAGAATTACTACTGTATTTTTGATACTAATCTTGCTAGCATCAAACTGTTGGGCTTTTATATGTTATGATTGGTTATCTATTTAAATAACTCCTTACATCTCATATCATTTACAAGTCCTTTTTAGCATTACAGATTCATAACTTTTTCGCTTTTATGCTTAACTCAAAAACTATTTCTCAAATGAAATCAATCTTATTCATGGTTTTTATAGCCATGCTATTACCTAATAATATGCTTCAAGCACAAACAAAACTTATCGAAGAAGTAACTCGAGAAGGGGATGAAATTATTATTCCCTACAAAAAATATGAGCTCGAGAATGGGCTAACCGTCATCATTCATGAAGATGATTCCGACCCTTTGGTTCACGTAGACATCACCTATCATGTAGGTTCGGCCAGAGAAGAACTCTACAAGTCTGGTTTTGCTCACTTTTTTGAACACATGATGTTCCAAGGATCTGAAAATGTGGCCGATGAAGAGCATTTTAAAATTATTAGTGATGCTGGTGGAACCCTTAATGGGTCTACCAACAGAGACCGAACTAATTACTATCAAACCGTTCCAAGTAACCAGCTCGAAGTGGTGTTATGGTTGGAGGCTGATCGAATGGGATTCTTTTTAGATGCGGTCACTCAAAAGAAGTTTGAGATTCAAAGAGAAACCGTGAAAAATGAAAAAGGTCAAAATTATGATAACGCTGCCTATGGTAGATGGAGTGAATTAACAGCGGAAACGCTCTACCCATTTGGGCATCCATATTCATGGTTGACCATTGGTAAACTTGAGGATTTAGACCGAGTTGATGTAGAGGATTTAAAAAAGTTTTTCATGCGTTGGTATGGCCCTAATAATGCCACCTTAACTATTGGTGGTAATGTTACTGCTGAAGAAGCTATTCCACTCGTGGAAAAATATTTTGGGGTTATTCCAAGAGGCCCTGAAGTTGATAATATGAATCTAGATGCTGTCGAAATCGAAGCCGATCGCTATGTTTCCTATGTAGATAACAACATCCGATTCCCGGCACTACTCGCTACCTATCCCACGGTACCGCGATTTCACCCCGATGAAGCTCCACTAGATTTCTTAGCACAGATTTTGGGGACTGGTCGAAGCTCCTATTTATTTAAGAAGTTTATACTAACACAAAAAGCTATTCAGGCTTCCGTTTTTCACCCCGTGAGTGAACTGGCAGGCGAGTTTACTATGTTTGTACTCCCATTTCCAGGACAAACACTAGCCAACTTTGAACAGGAAATGCGTACTATTTTAGATGAGTTTGCCCAAGAAGGAGTGGCCGATGAAGATCTCACTAAAATCAAGGCTAGCTTTGAGTCAAGTTTCATCAATGGACTTTCTTCGGTAAGCGGAAAAGTTTCTCAGTTGGCAGACTATCAAACAATTTCAGGAGATGCCAACTATATTGAAAAAGACCTTGAGCGCTATTTGGCGGTTACCAAAGAAGATATCATGCGCGTATTTAACCAATATATATATGGTAAACCCGGCGTAATCCTTAGCGTGCTACCCAATGATGGTGGGGCAACGGCTCCTGCAGCAGAGGACAATTTTGTGGCACAACGTACTGGCGAAAACCCCTATCCTACGACCGATTATAGTGGCTTAAGCTATACACGTCCAGAAGGTGATACCTTTGACCGAAGTGTCAAACCCACTCCTGGATCTGCTCCCTTAGTCCAAGTACCCGAATATTGGAGAGCTAATTTTGATAACGGGTTGAAGCTGATTGGAACTCAATCTAATGAAATACCGACGGTAAATATGCAGATTTATATCAAAGGTGGTCACGAAATGGATGCCTATGAACCAGAAAAATCTGGTTTAGCCGTTCTCACCGCTTCCTTGATGAATGAGAGCACTCAAAACTATACGAGCGAAGAAATCAGTGAAGAGCTTCGAATGATTGCAAGTTCTATTAATGTTTCCGGTAATCGAAGTGAAACAGTAATAGGGGTGAGCACTCTCTCGAAAAACATCGAACGAACCATGGAATTGTTGGAGGAAATTCTATTTCGTCCGGCTTTCACAGAAGCCGATTTTAATCGAGTAAAACAACAACAGCTCGAGGGTATTAAAGCTTCATATCAAAATCCAGCGGCCATTGCGAATCAGGTGTATAGCCGTTTACTCTATGGAGACGAACACATTTATTCTGTTCCAACCTCAGGATTGGAAGAAACGGTAGAGCGAATTGAATTAGAGGACGTTAAGCGTTTTTATGAATCGTACTTCTCACCAGAGATTACCGAGCTTGTGGTAGTTGGAGACTTAAGTGAAGAAGAAGCACTTAAGCATGTGTCATTCCTAAGCGATTGGGCTCCAAAAAATGTAGAGCTTCCCAATTTACCTGAGCCTAAACCTGGTGACTATACCAAAGTGTATTTAATGGACAAAGTAGGGGCTCCTCAATCTGAAATCAGAATTGGGTATGTATCGGACTTAAGCTATGATGCAACGGGTGAATACTTCAAAACTACCCTTATGAACTACAGTTTAGGTGGGGCTTTCAACAGTCGAATTAACCTGAATTTAAGAGAGGACAAGGGCTGGACCTACGGTGCTCGTTCTGGATTTAGTGGAAATGACCGTGGCAGTCAATTTACCGCATCAGCAGGTATCAAAGCAGATGCTACTGATAGCTCAGTGGTCGAGTTCATGAAAGAAATCAAAGGATTCCAAGAGAACGGAATTACCGAAGATGAGCTAAGCTTTATGAGAAATTCGATCGGTCAACGAGATGCTCGCCGATACGAAACTCCATTTCAAAAAGCGGGATTCCTAGGTAATATTATTAGATACGACTTAGATGGTTCTTATGTGGATACCCAAGCTGATATCATTAAAAATATCAGCCGTGAGGAAATCAACGCACTTGCTCAAAAACATCTTCACACCGATAACATCTACATCCTCGTGGTTGGAGATGGAGCTACAAATCGAGACAAATTGAAAGCTCTAGGATATGAAGTCGTCGATGTAACTGAAAAAGGAGATATCATTGAGCCTGTAAAAGAAGGCAACTAAACTAGGTCCTTCTAAACGTTTGTTAAAAAGCATATTCAGCGGTGAAGATTATTATCGCTGGGTATGCTTTTTTAGTATGCGGGCATTTTCTTGTTGAACAAGTAGCGTGGATCGATAGGCCCAAATTTTCTTTCGAGCTACCGAAGCCGACTGCATCACATCCACTATGGGTTCGGGATAGTTAATCATTTCTCCCATCATTGACCGTTCGAGCGGTGTAATATTCCAAGGTTCATGAATATATGCCGTTGGTAATTGTGCCAATTCTGGAACCCATTGTCGTATAAATTCCCCCTCTGGGTCATGATCTTTAGATTGTTTCACGGGGTTGTACATCCGAATGGTATTTACACCGGTGGTGCCCGCTTGCATCTGAAACTGAGGATAGTGTATGCCAGGCTCATAATCTAAAAAAAGCTGAGCAAGATAGTGGACACCAAGCTTCCAATTACAATCCAAATGATGACATAAAAAGGAAACCAACATCGCTCGCATTCTAAAATTCAACCAACCCGTAGTAATAAGACATCTCATACAGGCATCGATCAGAGGGACGCCTGTTTTTCCTTTTTTCCACGCCTCTAGATGCTTAGGATTATCCTCATACGACATGAGCTCATATCCCCTATTGATGCAGCGTGTTTCGTACTCACATTCCATTTCAAACTTTTGTATGAAATGACAATTCCATTGTAAACGGGTTAAAAAAGATGTGAATGCGCGTCTGTTCTTTATGAACCCCGGATGCTTCTTAACATATTGATATACCTGCCTCACACTTAGATTACCCCAAGCAATATGAGGAGACAAACGACTACAACTTTCTCTGGACAACAGTGGTTTAGAAATTTGTTTCTGATAAGCCGAGCCTCGGCCATTCATAAATGATTCAAGTATCTTCCATCCTTCTCGTTCACCCGCTAATTGAACATTTGAAGAATACGCACTGAATTTTTTTTCCAAAGAAGTTTCAAGTGGGAATGGATGCGAAATTACAGGTAAGCTCGACTTAGAGATACGGACCTGATAGCATGGCTCCACCATCCTTTTTGACCAATGTTTTTTCCAACCCTCGCGATTTGTAATACCTCTTTGTACCCCATCTCTCTCCGTTTGAATCCACTCGATATCCTCCAACTTAAAAAGTTCCTCAATTTCTTTATCGCGATCCCAAGTTCGCTGGGGTCCACTCTCTTGATAGGAGAACACTTGTTTGATCATGTAATTGCGTGCAAAATATTTAAACACCTTAGCACTCTCACCGTAGCAAATCTGGATTTTCCTTTCATAGGGGGCTAATTGGTTATTTAAATCCAGCAGCGAATGATGGACAAATTGATGATGCCTTAAAGAATAATCCGGCCCCTTCAATAGGTGCTCATCAAAAATATACACCACCAAATAATCTAAAGGGGACGCTTCAGCCCGAAAAAATCCCTCATGATCTTGTAATCGTAGATCTCTTTTAAGCCAAACAATATTGAGTTCTTGTTTTTCCATGTGTGGTTAAGGCTACGATTCAAAAGAGGGAAATAGCATCACTAATCAAAGGGCACTGTTAGGTTTTACTTCCCGATACA
>CAKZLH010000072.1 GCA_937125285.1 uncultured Balneolaceae bacterium
TTTAAATACTCTACTTCTTGCTCCCTACTCAATTTTAAGTCACGAATAGGGGTAATAATTTCCATATCAGGTGCCATGATTTGAAAAACCAAATCGAAACGAACTTGATCGTTTCCGGCCCCTGTACTACCATGAGCTATAGCATCGGCCCCTATCGATTTTGCATGTTGAACAATAGCCATCGCCTGAAATACGCGCTCAGCGCTCACACTTAAAGGATAGCTATGGTTTTTAAGTACATTGCCATAGAGTAGGTAGCGAATCCCGTCGTTATAAAAACGCTGCTCGACATCTAAACAGGTATGGTGTTCGATTCCCAATTCTTTAGCTTTAGTCGCTAACGCATCTACTTCATCGGCGTCAAAACCGCCGGTATTAACCGCCACAGAATGCACCTCATAGCCCAAATCCTTCGCCAAATAAATAGCACAATAACTGGTATCTAGTCCGCCGCTAAAGGCCAATACTACTTTCTTCATGATTTCACTTCTTTTTGAGGTTTAATGACTTTCAAGAATGACTGTTTTTTCAAGCGTACCCAACGATAAAAGGTATCCAAGTTTTGCTTCTTTTTCGTTTCAGATAGCTGAACAGGCTTATTTGGGTCAAATAACATGCCCGTACATAGGCAATTACTTCGATTGTTTCGGCTTAATATATCATAATTTGGGCAGCTCTGGCAGCCTTTCCAAAAGGTTTCATCCTGAGTGAGTTCCGAAAAGGTCACAGGTCGGTAACCTAAATCGGAATTTATCTTCATCACGGGCAATGATGTGGTAATCCCAAACAATTTAGAATTGGGATATTTTTTTCTGGACAGCTCAAAAGCTTTGGCTTTGATTTTTTTGGCCAATCCTTGCCCTCTGTAGTCCCAATGTACAATTAAGCCTGAATTAGCTACGTACTTTTTCTCCTCCCATATTTCTATATAACAAAAACCTGCTAGTTTATCTCCATCTAGCGCAATCACGGCATTACCATTGGTCATCTTCGTTTTTATATACTCGGGCTCCCGCTTCGCAATACCTGTTCCACGCTGTTTAGCAGCGGTTTCAATAAGTTCACAAATCGCTACGGCGTATTTATGATGATCAGGTGTACAATAATAGAGTTTGATGGACATGAATGTATAGCTAATAAATAAGGGTGAAAGAGTGAGGGAACGTATAGGGCGAATAGGCTGTAGGCATTCGAATGCACTAAGCGCAGTTTAATTACTGCCGTCGCCGGTAGATAGGCCTAATCCGGTTACCCGGTGTCGGTGAAGAATGATATACGTTTAAGAATAGCATAAACAGAAAGTACGCTTTTTGATGTTTTAAATACAATGGAGATTCTTATTTTTTTAAACAAACCTTTTGATGTGGAAAACAAACTTGTTTATGCCCATAAAATCTTGAAAAAACATCTGTACATAGCATTATTTATTGGGATGCTTGACGTTATAACGACGCCTATTCAATCCCAAACTCCCTTACAAGCTCCCAATTCTGCATTGGTTCAGGGTGTGAATACGCCTTCCACACAAGTACAAAGCTCACGTCTATACTTAGATGGTTTAGAAGCCCTCGCCAATGAATCCTACGAAGAAGCCTTAACCCTTCTACTTGAAGCAAAAAAAAATAACCCCATTCAATCGGGTATATCCTATGCCCTTTCAGAAGTCTATTCCGGGTTGAACGAAACAAACAACGCCCTTTTCTACGCACAGGAAGCCTTACAAGCCGAACCACTTAATAGCTGGTACCGGTTACAATATGCAAACATTCGGTTTACCCAAGGGTATTACCAAGAGGCAGTAAAGGAGATTGAATTAGTACTTACCAATCAGCCAAATCATCGAGATGCCTTATTTGCACTAGTAGAAACACACACCCAAATGGGTTTTTTAGCCAAGGCAAATACCATTATCCAAGAACGAATACTCACCAAACATTTGACCGATCAAAGCTCTTTACATAGCTATTGGGATAGGCGGCAATGGTACTTGCAGCTCTACCGGAATTATGAAAGCCTAGGCGATGATGAGTCTGCTAAAATAACGCTCATTAGGTGGTCGGAAGATTACCCATACGACCAACAAGTATTGGATCTACTTAACAAAGATCAACCGGTTATTGTTAAAGGCACCCCTGACACTGAATCCTTTGAAACCGTAGAAAAAGTCGAAACAGTCGAAACAAATGAAACAGTCGAAATAGTAGAAATAGTAGATTCTATAGATTCAGAGAGTACTTTTCTACCTGAAAATTTTGTTGTTGCGAAAGATGCTATTGTGTGGTTGAACAAACGATATCAGCAGATTCAGAAGCCGATTCAAAACTCGAATGATAAACTGAATCAGAATTCCTCTTCTTCCCTTGATTTGTATGGTGAGCTCCTCGAACAAGCCCTGAAACTGAATGACACGTTTCCTGAACAAGGTGAAATATTAAGCCTACTCGCTGAGCTCCATTATCTGCTCGGGAATACACTTCAGGCAAAGAATTTTTTTGGTGAAGCAGTAAAAAGTCCTGGAACTCGTGAAGAGAAGTCGGAATGGTTTCGAAAACTTGGAGAATTACAAGCGGGTGACAAGGA
>CAKZLH010000073.1 GCA_937125285.1 uncultured Balneolaceae bacterium
ATACCCGCTTGCCCATTCCCTCGAATTTTGTTGTTCTGAATGGTTGCCGGGCTTGGTGATTCGTTGTTATGAATCCCATCTGCGCCATTGTTTTCGATTACCGAGTTGGACACCTCTCGAATAAAGGAACCGTACGACGGTCCATAGCCATGAATCCCATAACGACCATTGCCCCGTATCACGCTATTGCGAACTGTTAGATCCGTATTACCATAACGTGCCAGAATACCATCGTAGCGTTCAGAGTTGATTACCTCAGAATTGACGATGGTATACCGCCCGTAATCTAAAAGAATTCCTGTATTATACGCATTATGCACCTTTACATTCGAAATGGGGTTAGTTAAGGTCGCGTTGTTCATCGACAAGCTTAAGGCATCCCCCCCGTAGCGTAGCTCCACGTGCTCGAGCACCGACTCCTCGGTATTGTGATTGTCTTTATTGCTCAGGTAAAGTGATAAAGCATCCCAATCGTATCGCTTCGCCGACACCGTGTCATCGGCCGCATCGGTGTCTCCTCCCGCGGAGTCGTCTCGCCATGACGTAAAAATGATCGGCTTTTCAGGCGTGCCTTTGGCAATGAGGAGTCCATTCTCCACATTAAAATCCAAGTAATCGAGTCGCCTGTAACCATAATCAGCCTGTTTATACCCCATTTTTATGATCACTCCTGGCTCTATTACCAAGGTATCGTTTGCGCTTACCGCTTTTGAATAGTAATAGGAATGAAACATATACGCCCCCGAGCTTATCCCCTCCGGAAAAGTAGCGCTTAATTGACCTTTTAACGATTGCCCAAACAATCCCACCACATTATTGAACGTATTACCCGAAAAAGTATTTCCATCCACTCCGTTTTCATCGGTATATCGGTGTCCAATTTTCCCCGTAATGCTGATTCCATATTCGTTCCCAACAAAACTATTATCGACAAAGTTAGCCGCAGAGCTCACAATTCCTGAACCTGTGTTATTTTCTAGGGTATTACCGGTAAAAAATACATCGGTGCTATCTAGGCTATTGTGCCAGTAATACACCCCATTCCCCCCATTATTTCGAATTTGATTACCCAATAGGGTACTTGCCGCCTTGAGTTCAGCATTATAAATCCCATCTGCGCCATTATTTTCGATTACCGAGTTGGACACCTCTCGAATAAAGGAACCGTACGACGGTCCATAGCCATGAATCCCATAACGACCATTGCCCCGTATCACGCTATTGCGAACTGTTAGATCCGTATTACCATAACGTGCCAGAATACCATCGTAGCGTTCAGAGTTGATTACCTCAGAATTGACGATGGTATACCGCCCGTAATCTAAAAGAATTCCTGTATTATACGCATTATGCACCTTTACATTCGAAATGGGGTTAGTTAAGGTCGCGTTGTTCATCGACAAGCTTAAGGCATCCCCCCCGTAGCGTAGCTCCACGTGCTCGAGCACCGACTCCTCGGTATTGTGATTGTCTTTATTGCTCAGGTAAAGTGATAAAGCATCCCAATCGTATCGCTTCGCCGACACCGTGTCATCGGCCGCATCGGTGTCTCCTCCCGCGGAGTCGTCTCGCCATGACGTAAAAATGATCGGCTTTTCAGGCGTGCCTTTGGCAATGAGGAGTCCATTCTCCACATTAAAATCCAAGTAATCGAGTCGCCTGTAACCATAATCAGCCTGTTTATACCCCATTTTTATGATCACTCCTGGCTCTATTACCAAGGTATCGTTTGCGCTTACCGCTTTTGAATAGTAATAGGAATGAAACATATACGCCCCCGAACTTATCTCCTCCGGAAAAGTAGCACTTAGCGTATCCTTTAGGCTTATTCCTTCTAGCCCTAATACATTATTAAACGTGTTATCCGTAAAGGTGTTGTTGTCGTTGCCTGCACCATCATGGTATATATGACCTAAATGCCCAAACAGGCTTATACCGTATTCATTGCCCGTAAAATCATTTGAGAATATTTGCGCCGATGAGGTGCGTAAACCCGCCCAGCCATTTTGTTCAAACGTATTATTACGAATGACGGCCTTATCCCGGAGTCTGGTTAAAAAATCAAAAGAAGCACCATAGTGGCCGTTGTGGCTAAATACATTGTCTTTGACCAGTATTTCGCTCACATTAGATCCTTCAATTATAACCCCAGTTTCCCCATTATAGGAGGCGGTAACCCCGACCAAGGAATCTACCGAGCGATAATCCGAATCCGTATATCTACTCCAAATTCCATGATTCTCGTTGTAGTTAAAGGTTCCGCCTACAATTTGGACCGTATTTACCAAATAGCGCTGGTCGATATAAAGCCCATGATCGCCATTGTACATTGCGGTAAGATTCCGAAGTTCACTATCCGGAGCAGTGATAACAATACCAGTATATCGGTTGTTGTTGGCCGTTATATTACGAAAGTCTTCTAGGCTTCTGTGCACACTTATCCCGCTCACATTACTATCCGTAAAATAACTGTTGGTGATGCTGGTCGAGGCATCTATCACATAAAACATTTCTCCATAGTATCCCCCATAGCGCATATCTACATAGTCGAACACATTATCTTGAGAGGATTCATTGACCAACACTCTTCTCCAATTTCCTTTGGTCGGTTGTGTGGCTCGTTCATCTCCGTTGCTGTCTCCGCCGATGGCATCATCGTACTGCGAGGTAAAAAAGATTTTATCCTCCGCGGTTCCGTCCGCAATGAGAGTGCCATTGATATTGAAATCTACATTAGGGCCAAACTTAATAACCGCTCCAGGCTCTATGGTCAATGTTTGCCCAACATTTAGAGTAATACTGTTTTTTACCCAATAAACGGTATTTGCACTCCACACATCTCCATTCACAGGATTGGTCGTGATTTCAACGACGGGTAGGGTAGCTCCATACAACCATGGATTGAAATCTACATTCGTTGAAACCTTATCTCCTGTTCCAGTAGGATTTAAAAAGATGGTGGGACCTGATTTATGCCCCCAAAAGTTATATTCTGCTGTAACTTGACCATTCCCTCTGTTTTCAAGCCCAAAATTGGTACTATTTTGAATGGTGTTGTCGGTGATAACGGGGGATTGATTCGCCGCCTCAATCACAACAATACCCACGGTATTCCCATCTAAGGTATTATCTTTGATGGTTGGAACGGCTCCGTTATCAATATAAATACCCACTCCATTCGTATTAAAAGTGGAATTTTGAATACTTGGGGTCGAATTAATAGGCACCCGAATACCACCAATACTATTCCCGGTAAATACCGAGTTGTCAATTGCATAGCTAAGACCCAAATCTGAGAATACCCCATATCCGTTGTTGTTACTAAACTCAGAGTCCTCAATAAGCGTATTTGACGCTCGTAAATCGATCCCATGCCCCCCACTATTGCGAACGGTCAAATTGGTTAAATTAAAAGCATAAGCGCCCGTTCGATAGCTAATCATGGCACCCGTTCCTCCAGATGCCCTTGATGCACCTCCATATTCTAAAATAACATAATCAAATACCGATCCTACGCCACTGGTATTACTAAATCGGATGGTTCCCCAATCTCCTTTGGCTGGTGTATTTGCGCTCGAAGTAAAGGTGATTTCGGAACCCGCTTCACCGTCGGCTACAATGGCTCCCTCGACAATGAGCGTCTGCTTTTCGTTGAACTGAACCGTAACTCCTGGGTTAATCGTTAAGGTGACCCCTTGAGCAATCACGAGGGTATCGGTAACCTGATAAGGACTGTTGGCCACTGTCCAGGTTTGATCCGTCGTTAAGGTGTCTGAAACGGTGGTTTGTGCGTGCGATAGAACAGTTAGTGAAAAGAGTATAGAACATACTCCTATAAGTCTTTTAATATACATTGTAGC
>CAKZLH010000074.1 GCA_937125285.1 uncultured Balneolaceae bacterium
CAGGTTCGAAATTTTCTCGCCCAAACAAAGAGTATTACAAGGGTGAAGGAAACTTGAAGCGTTTGGATACCCCCTCTTACTTACGTAGAGACATCAATGCAAGAAAAGAGGAGTCTTCTTCTGCAAATGAAGACATGAACACTCCAAACCAAGCGGCCAGAGTTGCTAATTTTCAACAGCGAGCAGATAACGTTCGCAGAGATGATTCAGAGCAACCTGCCTTTTTAAGAAGAATCATGGACTAAGGTCCACCTTTTCTGTCGGTTTCCCCACAGCATCTCTGGGAGAGGTGTCTGTAACCGACTGTGTTTACTGGAATATAGCTACGTACGTTGCAAGGACGTACAAGCCAACAGACGGCAAGCTATAGATTGCTAACAATAAAAGAAGCCTCTTGAAAGGGGCTTCTTTTTTTATTGAACCTTAGAGAGTCAAAAGTAAACGAGTGCCCATGACAAGAGCGAGTACACCAAAGCCTAGTTGTAAATAATGTTTCGGAATCTTATGGTTCAACCAGGTGCCTGCATAAGCCCCAGCAAGAGCTGTCCAACCCATAGAATTCACAGCACCTAAGTCTACATATCCTAAGGTCCACTGCGTTAAACTCTCGGTATCTCCAACCAAGCTAGGGTCTTCGAGCATCAGTTGAATCACGCCAACACTGATCATCAAAAGCATACCCAAATGAGAAATACTCACCGCTTTCCTAAAGGGTTGCTTGAAGAATAAATTCATGATGGGAACCATCGTCCCTCCCCCACCGACACCCGCCAAAGAGGCAATGCCACCGCCCACTAGACCTGTAAGGGAGGCCTGCTTTATGGTAAAGTCTTTGGTTGGTTCCTGATTCATTCCTTGATCGGCATCTGATTTCTTACGCCCTCTGATGAACATGAGTACAGCACTATACAACAGCAGGCTACTGAACACGATGATAAATTCCGTTCGACTATAATACGGGGAGAGCAGTAACCATTTACCAAAACTAATCCCAATTGCCCCAAAAAAACCTAATAACAGCCCTTCTTTCACAAAAAGGTGATGCTCTCGGTACTGTCGGTATACACTAGCAGAAGCTGTTATCCACGTGCACATAAGTCCTGAAGCTACCGCCCATGGGACGGCATGTTCGATACCGGCTTGTTCAAAAAGAAAAAACAACACGGGCGTAAAGATAATCCCACCACCAACGCCAAATAAACCGGCTATCAACCCTGCCAAAAGTCCTAATAAGAGTAAAATAATGGCCATCTAATAATCTGGTTTAAGATAACGGAATGCTTAGGTATGTAGAGAAATAAACTCATCAGAAAGGCTTGTTTCACCCCGAGAAAATCTTCTTGCCTTCCCCGTAATCATCACACGATCACCTGCATATTCTACATCCAAATACCCCCCTCTCTTTGAAGCCTGAAAGGCTCTCATGTGAGTTTTTCCTAATTGTTCCGACCAAAATGGGATTAATTTGGTGTGAGCAGAACCCGTTACAGGATCTTCGTTGACCCCTACCCTAGGACCAAAAAAACGAGAGGCAAAATCCACACCCTCTATAGCAGATCGAGAAGTGACAATAATTCCACGCGTTTGGATGTTTTCGAGTTGGGTCATATTGGGCTCAAGTGAGCATAATTCTTCGTAATTCTGAATACATACCACAACATCATCGGCCTCCCATATAGATATAGGGGGCTTCGACAAACCTAGTGCTTGCTGCAGGAAGTCGGTAGATCCACCATAGGGTTGCATGCGAACACTTGGAAAATCCATACAATAACCAGACGGGACGCGTCCTACCCGAAGTGTTCCAGAGCGGGTGAAAAAGGAAAGCTCATGGTGCTGAACTCCTAATTCTTGAAAGAGTACATAAGCCGATGCTAGGGTCGCATGACCACACAAATCCACTTCCGTTGCGGGGGTGAACCAGCGTAATTCATAAGCGGACTCACTGGGCACAAAAAAGGCGGTCTCGGATAGATTGTGTTCCATGGCAATGGCTTGTAGAACTCTATCGGGCAGCCATTTAGACAGGGGGTATACAACAGCAGGATTACCAGTAAAGGGCTGGTCTGCAAAGGCATCTATGTGAAAAAAAGGGAGAATCATTTTGGGATGTATTCTGTTCGGATAGAAAGTATCGCTAAGTACTCCGCTTAGCAAATGAAAACCGTATATTTATGTCTTACTAAGTTGACTAGCTAATTCATGATTCGTCTTGCCCAAACCCTAGATAAACTAGGCTTTTCTATTATTAAAGAACGCACACTACGCTATTGTAAAAGCGAATTGGGTAGTATGCGTATTCAGGATGTACTTCCCAGTACCTCCCGCGAGCGCGTCGTTATGGAATTGGCACGCACTCACGAAATGATTCAGGTGTTACAAAGTGCCGAAAATTATCCATCCGAGACTCAGCCCGACATCCGATCGTATCTGAAACACGCTCGCATGGAGGGTAGTATTCTTGCGATCACGCATTTTCTTGAATTATTAACCATCGCCACGCTCAGCAGACGAACAAGGTCTTTCTTAAAACAACGGGAAGAACAATATCCCCAGCTATTTGCTATTGCTCAGTTATTAATTCCAATGAAAGACTTGGAGACGCATATTCAGAGCATTATCACCGATCGTGGAGAGCTAAAAAATGATGCGAGTGACGAATTACAACGCATTCGAAAGAGTTTGAGCTCCAAACGAAATCAACTGCGTAGTGCCATTCAGAAAGCATTAAAAAGAGCGCAAAAAGATGGCATGAGTGGCGATGAAGGGGCAACCATTCGCAATGGGCGCATGGTCATTCCCATTCAAGCCGAGTATAAACGTAAAATTCCTGGCTTTGTACATGATGTTTCTGCTACCGGACAAACGGTTTACCTTGAGCCTGCCGAAGCCTTGCATTTGAATAATGATATCAGGGAATTAGAGATTGAAGAACAAAAAGAAATAGAACGGATATTACGAGCGCTTACCGATCATGTGAGAATGTATTTGGATTGGTTTTCTGGAAACATAGAGTACTTGTCGGAATTGGATGCCATCTACGCAAAAGCTCGCCTTTCATTGGAGATAAATGCGTCGGTTCCACTAATTGCCGAGGATGGGGTACTGCATCTTAAAAAAGCATATAACCCTTTGCTGATCATTAAGCAAAAAGATCCCAAGACCGATCCTATTATTCCATTAGATCTAAGAATGGAACCCGATGAACGGTGCCTTATGATCACGGGGCCTAATGCCGGTGGTAAATCAGTAGCCATGAAAACCATTGGTTTGAGCACGGTTATGGTTCAATGCGGTTGGGGAATTCCGGCCGATCCAAACTCAGAATTACCGGTTATGACGGGGTGGTTCATCGATATGGGAGATGACCAATCGATAGAAAATGATCTGAGTACCTTTTCATCGCGGCTACAATGGATGCGATTTAGTTCCGAGAAAGCAAAATCGGGCGCACTTGTTCTCATCGACGAGGCTGCGGCGGGTACCGACCCTGAAGAAGGGGGTGCCTTATTTCAATCATTTATTGAAGAGATGCTGGAACGCAATACTCTTTCCATTGTCACTACCCACCACGGTTCATTAAAAGT
>CAKZLH010000075.1 GCA_937125285.1 uncultured Balneolaceae bacterium
GACATCTTCGATATTAGCATTCCGACCATTGCTCAACTCGGAGAAAATGCCAATGCCTATCGTTTATACTACGGGTTGAAAAACCCCGACACCGGCGCCATTGAAGCCGTATACGATACGCTATTAGCCGCTAATAATCTAAGCACTGTAAGCGATGATTTACCTGAGGGTGACATTCAAATTCGTGCGCAGTCGGTATACATCATCAACACAGGTAACCAAGACTGTATAATTCCCGAAGGTGATATCAACGTTATAGTGAAAGAAGCTTCTTGTAATGTGGTAAATGGTGGATTTTCTGTTCCGGTTGAAGTGACCTTGCTTCGACCCGATATCATGGAAGTTGCTCAAATTCTAAATCCAACTCCAGATACTCTCTACGTAGGTAATGCGCTGGTTTATCTTGAGCCAGGTGATGGAGCAAACGCCCATCGCATCATGATTGCTAAAGGCAGTTTTGAAGACGAAAACCACACCGTAGTTGTAGACTCTATCATTGTCCTCCCTAAAGAAGGAATGGTTGCCCATAATCTAGAAACCGGAGCTTATTCAGTGAAGGTACAATCGCTGTACATTACCAACTTAAACAATCCGGAATGTGCGGATACCACTAACGATCCATTCATCAAAAACCGCCATGCCTGCGAATGGTATGAAGGTCCTACCACTGAAATGACCAACTTCGAGGTACTTGAGCCCATCGTGAGTCCTTTGGTAAGTGGCCCTACCAACGACACCTATGAAGTAGATTCACTTCATTTTGTAATCGAAGAGGTTGCCGATGCTAATTTCCATCACATCCGAATCGTATCAAGAGATTCCGTGCCCACCGTTGAGCAATATCGCTACATGGATCGCTATCTTGCCTACACGGGTGCTACGCTCGATACTACGATTTACTTCGGATGGCAGGGTACTTTTGACATCTATGTTCGCAGTGTGAATGTTCTCAACTTAGATTCAGCGGCCTGTGAAAACCAGCTCAATGTGGGACGTGATTACTATTACGAACGTGGTCTTTGTCAAAAATATGTAAGCGAGTGGACCGGCCCTATATCTGTGGACGGTTACATCACACCCATTGGTAGACCACCATTTATTAATGTGGATGCCGAGGTTTCAACGGAACAAGTACCCATCTCCTTCCGAAGTAATGC
>CAKZLH010000076.1 GCA_937125285.1 uncultured Balneolaceae bacterium
TTCTTGTTACATTCGGAACTACAAGAAATGGGTACAATCAAATAATCAATTTCAACTTGAAAAGTGGCGAAAACATAGTTCTAGAAGCTGTGGGTGTAGATACAGATTTGGATTTCAATGTCGCGGGTAGTGGTAATGGAAATTACTTCATGGCTGGCGATCAGGGACCCTTTGTGATTGACAGAAATTCATTCATTGACGAAATTGTAATTTTCCGGATAACTGTACCCGACTATGTAGATTTAAATGTAGAGGTCAGTAAAACTGTCGATTTAACTTTGGTATGTGAAGGACAAGTATGTCCCGATCCGCTTCCTCAAATACCCTACCAATTAGGTTGGGCATATTGGAATAATGGTTCAGACCCTTCTGGCTCTGACCCGTCTACTACTGAACTCATTAATTCTTCTACAGAGGTTCTCACGGCAACAGGCACACCTATGCCATTTTCTGTAGCAACATTTCCAGCTAAAAAAAGAAGTATAGGTAGTGGACCGCCCGTACCTCCAACCCCGGACTGGGGCTCATATGTTACAAGTGCTACCACTAGTGCCTATATATTGGTCTATGGGGGTATCCAACAAATACCGCAAAATATCCAAGCTGGCACGTATGAAGCTATAATCAACATCAGTGTAAATGTGGGAGGAATGTGATATGAAAGCTTTGTTGTTTCTTGCGGTTCTGATAACAGGTATAACTTATTCTGAGGTGACTGCACAACAGGTATCGTTTGTGATTCAGGTCGAAAACAGTGTGGCTACTGTGGAAACCGAACCCCTAAGCATCGATTTTGGGAATGATATGTTTAGTGATGCCCAAGCAGTAGAGATGGGGGAGTCTATGGATATGTTTCAAAATATTTCATGCTTTACCGTAGTAGCTTCAGAGAAT
Source organism: uncultured Balneolaceae bacterium (assembly GCA_937125285.1). GTDB lineage: Bacteria > Bacteroidota > Rhodothermia > Balneolales > Balneolaceae > UBA1275. The sequence goes on from CAKZLH010000076.1 coordinate 895, forward strand.
ATCCCAGTAATTGTTACAACTTCATTAGACGAGAAAGAGCGTTCCGCTAATAATTCCAATGACATCGACATCGAAGTTGGATATGTAAACGATGGAGGGGAATGCCCAGGAAGCCCTGAAATATCCAAAGAACTCAGTATTCCATTTGTGGATAACTCGGCTTATTTCCATTTGAATGAGAACCTTTTGTTGGTTCGAGATATGCTGAATCCACCTAGGATCGTGAAGAGTTTTGTTACGCTCAATACTCAGATTGAACCACCTAAAGGAAGTATATCTGTGCCTAGAGAATTAATGAAACGATATGAGGCTGATTTTTCCATAACCATTGAATATTTATGAACTTAGTACCCCAAAATACCGATTGAAATGGTTTTCAGTAGATGAACGATTATTTCGATTAAGGTTACACACTAAACAGACGATAACTATCTATAAACACAATACACACAATACAAACACACAAACACACAAACACATAATATTATGAAAACATATAAAACATACATACGGGCCATATTGCCACTTTTTGTGGTTTTAGGGTTGGTTGGGTCTGCGCAGGCTCAGTCGGCAACCACTGTAGATGTAGATATGGCAGCGACTGCTAGCATCGTATCTTCAATTGAATTAACTAAAAACGCCGATGTAGCATTTGGACAAATTGCCGCGACTACTGCTGCTCCAGTTAGCTTAAGTCCTACAGGTACTGGAAGTACTGGGGTTGGCGCTAATGCCTCAGCAGGTAAATTTACTGTTGGTGGTACTGCTGGATCAACGTTCACTGTTACATTCGCTTCAGAAGTTGATATGGAAGCAGCAGGCAGTAATCCAAGTTTAAAGTGGGCTCCAGTAGTAACTGGACTGGGCACAGATAATCCTAGTTCATCAACCTCTATTACATCGGCAAGTACTATATTAACTTTAGCAGATAATAGTGGTAGTGGAGTGTATTACCTCTATGTAGGAGGTTCTTTGTATGAAGCTGGGTCGCCAGGCACAATTCTTGATGGTGTTGCACCAGATAACTATTCAGGAACCTTAAATGTAGAAGTCTCCTACAACTAATTTTTTATATCCAAAGCGTCTTGAACGACGCTTTGAGTTTTTACAATAAATCCAAAGAACCATGAAAAAATATCAACAATTATACGGGTTATTAGGATTGGTTATGGTTTCAATCTTAACTAGTCCAGTCATTGCACAGGTGAGTCTGGCGCCTACCATTCTTTATGTGCATGAGAATAGAAGCATTGGAGAAATATATATTACCAATACCGCACAAACTGCTCAAGAACTAACCTTTAGAACGGAATTTTCCTATCCTCGGCAAACCGAAGATGGACAACTCTTAATGGTGTCAGATGACTCATTAACGGCTCAGAAATATGGTTTAGACAATCATATTCGAGTATTTCCTTCTAGAATGGTATTGCAACCGGGACAATCTCAAGTCGTACGTATTCAAGTTCTACCAATGGATAAACCTGATGGGGTTTACTGGTCTAGGTTTGTGGCAAGTTCTTCGGAACTTACTCCAGAGGTTGGGACATCGGTTGTAAACGGAGTAGGAACTCAAATTAATTTTGTGGTGGAGCAAAACATACCACTGTTTTTTCGCAAAGGTGAAAATACCACAGGGGTTAAAGTCGTAGATTTCAAAACAGAGATTACCGAAGATGGGCTTGAGGTCATGCCTAAGATTGAGAGAACAGGAAATAGTCCATTTTTGGGAACTATGATTGCTGAGCTCTATGACGAGAATGATCAACTGATTGGTGAAGTAGAAAGAAGTGCATTCTTTTATTTCGAAGATTGGACGAAAATTTCTTTCCCTCTAGATACAAGCGATTCTATTGAAGGTAATTATAGAATCTCTATAAAGTTTATAACTCAAAGAAATTCTATTTCAACAGCCGATATTGTTACTTCTGATCTTATTGTATATGAAGAACGTATCAGAATCATGAAATAAACACAATCGATAATCTAACTAGTCTGATAGTAACCCTAAGCATTGAA
>CAKZLH010000077.1 GCA_937125285.1 uncultured Balneolaceae bacterium
CTAATCAAAGTTATTTATGAAGGTTTGACTTCACTATATTAAATCACTTTCCGAATTACACATAAGTAATCGGTTTGAAGTTCTAATTATTGCTATTATTCCTAGCGATGGGCGTATTCGGTTCAACCCGAAAAGTTCGGACCTTATTCATGCTGGAGATTCCTTAGTTATACTTGGTGAAAAGCAAAAAATAAACCATTTTAGGTCGGTTATTTGCATGGATAAGCGAAGTTTGGCCGATCGCGCAAAAACTGTACAATCTACTCACAAACGATCATGATCAGATATTTTACTGCAGGAGAATCTCATGGACCTACCCTCACGGGTATTGTTGAAGGTGTACCTGCTGGACTTGCTATTACCGAAGATGCTATTGCCGAACATTTAGCCAGACGTCAACAAGGCTATGGAAGAGGGGGCCGTATGGCATTCGAAAAAGACATAGCACGCATCGATTCTGGGGTGCGATTTGGAAAAACTATGGGCGGTCCAATTGCAATGGTTATCCAAAATAGAGCCTTTGAAAAGGATAAAGCAGGTTGGCCCGTGGTTATGAATAAGGAGACCGAGGCGGAGGGTATTGAAAAAATAACCCTTCCAAGACCTGGGCATGCCGATTTGGTGGGAGCTCAAAAATATCGCTTCGATGATATTCGACCCGTTATTGAGCGGTCCAGTGCCCGCGAGACCGGAATGCGCGTAGCATGTGGTAGTGTAGCTCGAGAGTTTTTAAAGCATTTTGGTATTGAAATTGGTGGTCATGTTATTCGAATCGGAGCTGCCGGTTATGATGGCTGGGATCAGATTCGTGAAACCAGTGATTCGCTCATCTCGCAAGGAGCCGAGCATTTATACCGACAAGCCGACGAATCTGAGGTGCGTTGTTTAGATTCTCAATTAACCGAAGCTATGGTAAATGAGATTAAAACCTACCGAAAAGCGGGCTCCTCGTTGGGTGGTGTATATGAAATTGTGGTGACTGGTGTGCCGGTAGGTTTGGGTAGTTTTACGCATTGGGATCGAAAGATAGATGGTCAATTGGCGCAAGCTATCCTAAGTACGCAAGCGATGAAGGGGGTGGAGATTGGACTTGGATTTGAGTCGGGCGCCCGACCTGGACATGAAGTTCATGATGAAATTATTCATACAGGCGAGCGTTTTTCCAGAAAAACCAATCGCTCGGGAGGAATAGAAGGAGGGATGACCACGGGTGAGCCCATTATCATTCGCGGAGTTATGAAGCCCATACCCACTATGTTGAATCCACTTCAAACCGTGGATATGCATACTCTGGAAACCACCGAAACTCGTTATGAGCGTTCCGATGTTTGTGCCCTCCCACGTGCCGTTGTGGTGGCTGAAAGCGTTATTGCTCCGGTAATTGCCAATGCATTTTTGGATAAATTTGGAGGCGACTCCATTGAAGAAATAGAAGAACGATATCAACGATAATGCCCAATCGATTACTCCATAACATCCTATGTACAAAGCTAGCACGCATTGGGTTAGCCATAGTGTTATTAGGTGTTGGTGGCGAGTTTTTGGGAGGTTTTCTTGAAGCGGGCCCGCAGCTTTTTGCCCAAACTGCGGACACTACCCAGGCTTTAAATCCAGAAAATGAACAAATCTATACGGTTCAAGCCGGGGAAACCCTTTTTGCTATTTCTAAGAAACTTGGCGCTACGGTAGAACAACTTAAGGAGTGGAATAATCTAAGTAGTAACGCGCTTGCTATTGGGCAACAGCTAAGATACCCAGCCTTAGTGGTATCTAATTCATCAACTGTAGTAACACCCGCGCCACTCTCTGATGTGGCTTCATCACAGCCTCCAATGGAAGAAGACGTCAATTTGCCTTCAATTATCAGTAATAATACCAGTGAAACTACTGAGTTTTATATTGTTAAAAGCGGCGATAATCTTATACGTATCGCACGCAATCATGAGATGAGTGTAACAGAGTTAAAACAATTGAATGAATTAGAATCGGATTTTATCCGTGTAGGGCAGCGTCTCACGGTGAAAAAAATCGTTGATAGTGTCGCTCCTGTTGCATCTCTTTTTGAAGGTGTTTCCGCACCTCAAGGAGCCTTTTTAATCTATACGGTTGATGCTAACGATGTGCTGGATTCGTTACTTCTTCGGTTTGAATTGCGAAGAACCGAGCTCGAATACCTAAATCCAGATATCAATATAGATGCCCTAGAAACTGGACAAAAAATAACCATTCTAGCCCCTCCTTCTAGGAATTACACGAATCCATACACCGAAAAAGCCTCCCTGATTGATATCGGGCAAGTTCCTGTAATGGTATATAGCGCCGAAGAGATGGCCAATCCAACCACCACAGGTGAGTTGTATAATCCTTTAGAATTTACCGCTGCGCATTCCAGTATCCGTTTGGGTCAAGTTATTTTTATTGAGAATCCAAATAATGGAATTGGGATCTATGTCCGTATCAATGATCGGGTTAATCAAGAAGGGATTAAGCTTTCTCAAAAAGCTTATGAATACCTTGGCTATACAAGTCAAAATGGGAGAGCTGCCGTTATTTATACTTTAGATGAGTTATAGGAGGAGATACCTATGGAATCGAAAGTTTATGCCTCCCCTTTGCACCGATACCATCAGCTTACTCGAGGCCTTCTCTATAGTTTTTTAGCCGCTTTACCTCTTTTTATCTTATATGAAGCACTCATTCTTATATCAGCACCTAGCTCGGATATTGTGGTGCGAATTAGCGTGGATGTTTGGTTTAAGTATTTATTAAGCTCCTTAGGTCTCGATGCCCTAAATATTACCCTGCTATTTGTACTGGTGGCTGGGCTTTTTATTCTAATAAAGAAGCGTAATGAACTTCAAGAGGTTAAATCCTCTTATTTTGGGGTCATGTTTGTAGAATCCACGCTCTGGGCGGTGGTAGTGGCTTTTTTGAGCTCAGGTATTGTACAATTCATCCTTCCAGGCATGTCGCTACAAACGACACAAGATTTTGTGCAATTATCTTATATACAAGAACTTGCGCTCTCATTAGGAGCCGGATTATATGAAGAACTTTTCTTCCGAGTGCTTTTGGTAAGCTTTTTACTATGGGTTTTTGGCTTCGTTTTTGGGGGTAAATCGTGGGCTACATACCTTTCTGCCATACTTTTGTCCGCAGTACTCTTTAGCTTAGTTCATTATATGGGGAATCTTGGTGACCCCTTTACCATGAGTTCTTTTTTGTTTAGGTTACTATTCGGAGTTATTCTTAACGGAATATATGTTTGGCGAGGGTTTGGAATCGCAGCCTGGACCCATGCTTTATACGATGTGATAGTGATTACTTTTCTGGGATCTTGAGATAATCGATACCTCATATTATTAAAATCTATTACCGTAAGGTGAAGAACGGCAATTAGTTCAGTTAATTAAGTCAAGTAGAAAAGCCGTATATTATTAGACTTTAAATAAATAAGCGTATCTAGATTTAGATTACGAGGTCGATTTGAGTAAACGACAATTAAATAAACAACAGGCCTTCAATGAAGAAATCCTTCCTCATCTGGATTCCCTGTATAATTTTGCCCTCCGTTTAACGACCGACCCTAGTGACTCCGAAGATTTGGTACAGGATACCATAGTGAAGGCCTTCCGCTTTTTTGATAGTTATGAAAAGGGGACCAATGCAAAAGCCTGGTTGTTCCGCATTCTAAAAAACTCATTCATAAACAACTATAGAAGAAACCTGAAAAAACCACAGGAAGTAGACTATGAAGAAGTGGCCGCTTTTTATGAAAATGTGCGTGCCGAACGTACCGAGACCACCGATTTAGAGCATCTCATTTTTAGAGATATGATGGATGATCAATTCTCTAAAGCTCTTTCTAAGTTACCCGAAGATTTTCGAACGGTCGTTTTACTCTGTGACGTAGATGGATTCACCTACGAGGAAATATCAAATATGCTTGATGTTCCCATTGGAACCATTCGTTCTCGCTTGCATCGGGGACGTAACCTACTCAAGACAGAACTCTATGAACACGCCAAAAAACACGGATATACCGACGACTAATCACCACATATGGTATACTAAGCCATATTTAGATAAATCCGCATGGTCGTTCCCTTGCCTGGTTCACTTCTAAACACTTCAATCGTTCCGGAGTGATATTCTTCCACTATACGGCGGGTCAAATTTAAACCCAATCCCCAGCCTCTTTTCTTAGTACTAAATCCTGGGGCAAATACCTTTTTTTGTGTTTTTGGATCCATTCCAACACCACTATCTTCTACTTCAATTATGAGTTGGCCCTGATCCACTAGACTTCGAATCGCAATCCTTGGAGATCTTTCTACCCCATCCAAAACCAAAGCATCCATGGCATTTTTCATGAGATTCTCGATGGCCCACTGAATAAGTTCAGGATTTAATTTCACCAATCCAGTTGCCTTAAGGTCTTTTTCGATATACACCTCTTGCGCCAATTTAGGAAGTCGGGCTTCCATATATTTGATGGATTCATCCAGAATAGGATAGATATCCATCGACTGGAGTTCCGGTTTAGAACCAATTTTACCAAATCGTTCAGCCACACCTTTTAAGCGATCCACATCTTTTTCAATTTCATCAAGGGCTGAAAACTGTTGATTGGACTCGGATAGTTCATCCCGAAAAAGATGGATCCAGCCTAATAAACTTGAAATGGGGGTCCCAAGTTGATGCGCCGCTTCTTTCGCCATACCTACCCACAAATTGGATTGTTCCATGCGGGTAATACTAACTAAGCTCGTATATCCAATAAAGAACAGCAGTGCTATAACAAATATTTGAAGCCAAGGAACATAACGAAGTACCCGTACTACCGAACTTTCCCCATAGTACACAAACTGCCGAATCGCCTCGGCTCCTTCTCCAACCACAATAGGAATTGGAGGGTTGGTACTTTTTAACTCTTGCACATACGCCAATCGTTTGGCTTCTGTATCAACTTTTGAGATAGGAACATTTCGAAAACTATACTCAATAATAGGTTCTCCCGCTTCTGACAGCATCACATACTCTAGCGGGCGATCTTGATCATCCACTAAAACAGCTGGAAGTTCGAACTTACCACGGTTATCTAGAATTAACTCATCGGTAACGAAGTTCTGCATGCTCCTCATGCTTTCAACCCGATAGAGATTTTGGATAACACTATCTGGTACAACCTCTCTCTGTTCTAAATCCGCAATGGCTTCCAAGAGTAATCGACTAGCCTCTTGATGGATAGGTAGGGCATTAAACTCCAAAGCTTTTGCCCATAACTGTACACTGGCGCGCTCTTGTTCTAGGATTCGGTCTATCAGATATTGATTGTAAACAATAGACCCAAAACCTAATACTACCAGCAATACCACCAGTATCCATTTAATTGGACCCGTTCGATCGAATAACTTCATTGCGTGTTAATCTTCGAAAAACGAACGCTTAGGCTGAGGCCTTCTGCTTCTCATAGACGGGTGGCGCCTGCTTCTCAATCGTTTCACGAGTGATAATACACCGCTTGACCTGTTTCATTGAAGGTAGCGTGAACATTATATCCAGCATAGAGCTTTCCATGATAGAACGTAATCCACGAGCTCCCGTTTTTCGGGTTTT
>CAKZLH010000078.1 GCA_937125285.1 uncultured Balneolaceae bacterium
ACCCAGTATTATGAATCGACTTTAGCACCTTTAAGGGAGGCATTGCAAAAATGGTCGACTTCGACGATGATTGGTTCTTCTGGAACTATGCAAAATATTGCGCTCATGATTGCGGCCCGAAAGGGCTATGACCCAGAAACTCTAACCTTAAATGAATGGTCATGCACGCGCGAAGATTTTCTTGAGTTTTATGAATATTTCATCGGGTTGAACCGCTCTCAGCGTGCAAAAACCGTTGGCCTTGATGAAAAAAGAGTGGATTTTATAGCTACGGGTATGATTCTAGTCCATTACTTATTTACTCAATTAGAGATGGATCAGCTTAGAATTTCTACCCAAGCCTTGCGAGAAGGAATGATTATTAGATACCTCAAAAAAGAGTTTATTGGATTACCCGGTGGGGCTACACCAGATCCTAGGCGAAGAAGCGTCTTTGAATTGTTGAGAAAATGTAGTTGGCATGAACAACATTCCCGTCAGGTAACCCGCTTAGCCCTGCAATTATTTGACGCACTGCACCAAGAATTAGGATTGGATGTGGAGGATCGAGAATTATTGGAGTATGCATCGTTGATGCATGATATCGGATATTATATTTCTCATTCAAAGCACCATAAACATGCGCTGTATTTGATACTGAATGCAGATTTGAAAGGCTTTAAAGAAGATGAAATAGCCATTATGGCCCATGTGGCGAGGTATCATAGAAGATCCACCCCCAAAAAACGCCATGAAGAGTATGCAAGCTTAGCGAAGTCGCTACGTAAGCGTATACAGGCTTTATCTAGCCTTTTACGGGTGGCCGATGGTTTGGACCGAAGTCATTATCAAAATGTTCAGGACGTAAAAGTCAGCCTAAGCAAGAAGGAATGTTTAATTAGTATTACCACCTTAGATGAGCCCAATTTAGAAATATGGGGTGCGAAACGTAAATCTCATCTCCTCTCCGATTTACTAGGACGAAGTATTACCATTAAGGCCGAAAATCATTAGTTCTCTCGGTTACTATGAAACCGTGAAAAGCTTGATGATTAGTCAAATGATCCAGCAGGTCCTGGGAAGACTACAGGGCTTTCAAATCCTTCTTTTGAAACCGAAGCTACACCAAAGTAGTAATTATCGATAACCACATTTTCGAGCGTATGTTCGGTAACGTCTGCAGGAACCATTTTACTCCATTGCCACTGATTGGAATCGGTAAGTCTCCAATAGATTTTATAGCCAGCTAGCTGTGGATTTTCATCGGTATCTAAGGCATCCCAACTAAGGGTGGTACTCGGTCGAACAGCACCCTGTATTTGAACGTTGGACGGAGGGCTTGGCGCCCATGCCATACTGGCCAGTACAACGGCATTTAGATTGGTTAGTTTGGCAGCATAGTCAAAGTCAACGCCATCGATGGTATCTCCATATTTGATCCCATCTTCAACACGAATATCTTGGTGCTGCATGACGTAATTCTCATTGGTTTCCATGATACGCACCCCTGGGAAACCAGCCTCATTAAATGGTCGATGATGCCCGCCACGACCAAATCGGTCTAATCGGTAAATCATCATAACATCTAAGTTCGGGATGTAGCGATCGGCCATCAGATCTACGTAGCGTGCCAAATTACGAGAAGGGGAATCCACTTCTCCACCTGTAAAGCGGCGCATAGTAGCTTCTCTTTCTGTTTCTACATAGCGCGTACCCTCCGAAAAAACGCGCGCTGTTGTATTATCAATGACTCCATTAATGCCCTTGATGTTTCCAATCATGTCATTATTTAGCACGCCTTTAATTTTCCATGCATTTTCTAGGGCATGGTCGGCTAGTATTTTTCCACCAAGCAAGCCCTGTTCCTCACCCGAAAGCCCAGTATAGATAATAGAAGAAGGAAAGTTGTATTTGGATAGTATTCGAGCTGCTTCGATGGCGCCTGCCATACCTGATGCATTATCATTCGCTCCTGGTGAATCAGAAACCCCATCATTCGGATCCGACAC
>CAKZLH010000079.1 GCA_937125285.1 uncultured Balneolaceae bacterium
AGCCCAAATACATTTGAATATTTGTTATGCTGAAGCGAGTTATGGTCGACATCTAGCCATCCACCTGCATTTGCTAAAGGAGATTCCCGAACAAATTTAGGAGCAGCCTGAGGGGGTGCTAAGTGTAAGAAATCAAAGGGAATTTCAACCAGATTTTCCCCAATTACTTTAGCCCCTAATGCATTGCCTTCTTCAAATGATGGCATCTCACCTTCTGGAGCAACGTATTTGAAATGAGCAACTTTGTTTTCCCCGTCTATTTTCACCGGTGCAAAAAACGGCTTGAAATCAATACCGTAGTTGTCAATGACTTCCATGAGAGTTTTCTTGATTTCAGCAACGCCAAAAATCACAGAACCAGGAGTTGCAAAAACCAGATTGGTTTTATCTGCAAGTCCATTCTTTCGGATGTAATCGGCTGCCAAGTAGGCAATTTTCTGAGGAGCGCCACCACACTTGATAGGGGTGGTAGGCTGAGTAAAAATTGCATTACCGCCTTTGAATTTTTTGAGCATTTCCCAGGTGTGCTCTGGATTGGTATAATTGGAACAAACCACCCCTTTTTCCATCGCTTCCGAGAGCCCTTCAATCATAGAGGGTTCCATAACCAGACCAGGAGCAACAATTAAATACTCATATGTAATGGCCCCGCTTTTTTCGGTTTGAACCTGATTGTTGTCTGGATCAAAACTAGTCGCATAATCTTTTACCCAGTTTACACCTTTGGGCATGACTTCGGCCATGGGTTTCGCTGTTTTCTTATAATCGTAAGTTCCAGCGCCTACTAAGGTCCAAGCGGGTTGATAATAGTGAGTGTCTTGAGGTTCGAGAATGGTAATTTTAACAGATGGATTATGAGCCAGCATCTGGCTAGCCGACATGATTCCTGCGGTACCACCCCCAATGATGAGAATTTGTGTTTCCATAGTTCCGAATATCTTATTGTTTGGTTAGTTGCTACTAAATAACAAGGCTTTAGTAGAAATAAAAGCGCTTTTTATTAAAAATAACAGTTGTTATACCATGTAAGGTTGATATAAAGTGTTAAAAGCTTCGTATTTTTGATTCAAGCATCAAAAGT
>CAKZLH010000080.1 GCA_937125285.1 uncultured Balneolaceae bacterium
AACAGAGCGACTACGCTAAGCCCAAATAATACCGAGCGAAGTCCTGCTTGAATGGAACTTTCACCCAAGGTAGCACCCACGGTTCGTTCTTCCATGATTCTAAGTGGCGCGGGAAGGGCACCTGACAATAGAATGTTGACCAAATCTTCAGCTTCAGCCACATTTTCTAGTCCTGTTATACTAGAATTACCACCGGTAATCTTAGTAGATACATTAGGATAGGAAACCACATATCCATCCAAAACTATGGCAATGGGTTTTCCAATATTCGCACCAGTGATACGGCTCCATACTCGTGCTCCCTCACTGTTCATTCCCATAGAAACTTCAGGAACATTAGTAGTAGGGTCGAATTGAATACTCGCTTCTTCAATAACTTCACCGGTTAGTTCGGCGTTGTCTCGAACACCATACAGTGCAAATTGCTCCACTCCGCCTTCGAAGCCAATCGATCTAGATCCCCATAAAACCTCAGTATTTCGAGGCAATAAACGTACAATGTCCGGAGTGCTTAGCAAGTCCATAATCGCCGCTGTATCTTCGGCCATGGCATATCCAAATACATAAGGACTTTGTGTTTGTACAAAAGACATTCTTTCTAATAATGTATTAGATGGACCACTCAAGTTTAGACTATCGGAAGTATCCGCTTCCACATTATAATATTCGATTGCGCGATTTCGGAAGTTAGAAAAATCTTGAGCATCAGCTCCTGTTCGAAACTCAAGTCGAGCCGTTCCTCTCAATAGATTACGAACACGTTCTTCGTCATCCACACCGGGTAGCTCTACAATGATGCGACTTTGTCCCTGCTTCACAATAGAGGGTTCGGTAACTCCAAATCTATCAACCCTTGTACGAATGATTTCGATGGCACGATCCAGGGCAGCATCCCGTTGAATTTTTAGATAAGCCACGATTTCTTCATTGGTTGATCGGCGAGTGATATCTTGGGATTCGCTGCGATAGTACCGGCTTAAGCGAGCATTGGCATCTCTACGTTCAAATTCTAGGAGCATCTCATCGATGAAATCAGTGTCGTTCGCATCGGCTACTTCTTGAGCTAATTGAACAACTTCGTCGAGTTCAGCGTCTCGATTGCTGCCTGCTAATTCTAGAATAAGTTGAGGAGTACCCACTTCAAGGGTAAC
>CAKZLH010000081.1 GCA_937125285.1 uncultured Balneolaceae bacterium
AGATTTGGGGGAATTAATCCCGATGATTTCGACGTATTTGTGGTCAAATCACGGGTACACTTCCGAAGAGGCTTTGACGAAACCGGTTATGCGAAAACCGTACTTGTGGTAGATGCTCCCGGCGATTGGTTTGGAACCATTCGACTCGATGCCCTCGAATATGAATTCGGACCTATCAAAGAGTTGTTTCCATTTGATGGTGGAACGGTCCAATACTAGCTTCCATTCAATACACTCTTTCGACCAGGTGCTTAACCAAACTTAGCCTCCTCAAAGGAGTGGTTTATTCAAACACCTCGAAAAGTTCATTCGCAAGATTCCCAAAGCTAGCGCTGGAAAGATTTGTCGTCATTACCACGACCGTCTCCGTCTCTGGTGACATGAATGCATAGGTCGTACCACCTACCGATCCTCCTGTATGCCCGACGAGTCGATGCCCGTGCTCATCCTGGCGATTGGCCCAACCAATTCCATAATTGGTCGATTCACCTGTAGATGTGGTTTGAGGAGTCTGTAGCGACTCTAAGCTTTCGGTAGTAAGATAGCCTTCACGTGCATGTTGCCACAAAAATGACGCTACATCTTCCGTGGTTGAGATAAATCCCCCACCAGCCCATTTCCAAGAATTATCCACCTCTGGTGCTATGACTGGCGTTTGAGTAGAATCGAGCAGATAATAACTCACTTTTTCCACTCCTACTAGGTCACGTGTTTCGGCATGAGTATGCCCCATGGCTAAAGGCTCAAATACTTCAGACGTCATATAATCAAGAAAAGCAACCTCAGCGGCCTCTTCTATCACAGCACTAAACAACGTCCAAGCATGAGTTGAATAATGATACTTGGAGCCTGGCTCATGAAGTAAGGTATCTGCGGAAAAGATGCTTAGCGCGTCGCTCACATTCGTATAATAGGTATCAATGAGCATTTCTTGACCGTTGTAATGTCGAATTCCCGAAAGATGGCCACCCACTTGTCTTGGCGTAAAATCCCATTTCTTTTTAGGGTAATTAGGTACGTAATGATAAATACTACTGTCGAGATGAACCTTTTCGGCTTCAACTAATCTCATCATGGCCGAGGCCGCAAGTGTTTTAGAAAAGCTGCCAATACGAAAACGGGTCTCCGATGGATTGATAGCTCGCTCTTCAGCGATATCAGCATATCCAAAGCCTTTGGAGTAGATCTGCTCTCCTGCCTGCAAAACAGTGACTGAAATACCAGGAAGATGATGTTCCTCTAGTGTACCCTGAACGAGCTCGTCCGCTTGGGCTACTTTTTCTTCGATACTTGGCGAAGAGGTACAGCTCAAGATAAAAGCGAGTCCAATGACAGGTACCATATGCGCACTTGATATGTGCACCATGTGTGTTTTGAAGCGTAAAAATCTATTCATTGATAGTCTCTTTATTGTTTTCATACTTATCTCCCCTGGTAGGCCTCACCATTGATGATCCACTCCGGTTCGCCTTCACCCTTTAGATAATAATCGAAATATTCCTTCATTCTGATGGCATAATCGAGTTTATTCTCATAACGCTGCAGGTGATGTGGCTCGCCATGATACTGTAAGAAGATGACATCTTTATTGTAGCGCCGCATGGCTAGGTACATTTCAATACTCTGATACCAGGGTACCGCACCATCATCATCCCCATGTTGAATAAGCATAGGAGTGGTAATCTTATCGGCATAAAATACAGGTGAATTTTCCAGGTACATCAATGGAGCTTCCACCAGTGTTTTACCAATTCGAGATTGGGTTTTTTCGTACTGAAAACTTCTTGCCATTCCCGACGCCCATCGAATGCCACCATATGCACTGGTCATGTTACTCACCGGTGCACCGGATACTGCAGCATCAAAAATATCGGTTTGAGTCACAATAAACGCGGTTTGATACCCACTCCACGAATGCCCATGCAATCCTAACTTATCGGGATCGGCAATGCCCAACTCCACTAATTTTTGAATTCCTGGAACAATACTTTTGGTGGCTGCAAAACCAGGTCGACCTATCTCGAAGCGGACATCGGGCAAAAACACCACATAATCATCACTTACATACTGCGCAAAGACTGGGCGATGATTGGTTTTTGGTTCGTTGAAATCGTGCAGTCGATC
>CAKZLH010000082.1 GCA_937125285.1 uncultured Balneolaceae bacterium
TCATACGTAAAAGTATTGACTTCCATCTCTTTATCCAATACACGTAACCCCCCCGACTCATCCAAACCCAAGCACTTTACCGATTCGGCATGGGTATTGGGCTGATCTAATCTCAAAAGTGACACTTGTTTTCCATAGCCCAGCAAGTGTGCATTAATCTGATTGGCAAAAGTTCCAGGGTGGGTTTCCCATAGGGTATAAAAGTGCTCGAATTGAGCTAAAAAATCGATTAGCAGCTGGGTTTTGGACCATTTATTTCGGGTTTGTGAATCCTCTTTTACAGAAGAACCATCACCGACAATAGATGTTGGATTTGTATCCATTAGCTCAGGAGAACTATTAAGGTACTTCTGTAATTGATCCCTATCTAAGGAATGCTGTTCCGATTGAAGTTCTTGAATGAGGGATGTTGCCGATTCAGTAAGTTTAGCCGGGAAGTGTTCCTCGTTAACATTCCAGCCTACTCCCAGAATTGTTGATTGAAATCGGCCTCCTTGATAGGTGTTCTCCGTGAGTACACCCGCTAACTTTTTATCCTTCAGGTAAAGATCATTAGGCCATTTGATCACTAAACCTGTGAAACCTAAGTTTTGCAGTAGTGTAAGTATACTAAGCGCGGGGATGAAGGTAAGTAGATGCAGGCCTTGCTCTCGGCTTGGCTTCAGGTAGATACTGATATGTATGTTCTGAAGAGCTGAGCTGTGCCAGTATTTTTGAGCTTGCCCCCTACCTTTTAGTTGCTCATGGGCAAGTATAAGGCTTCCATGCCGCAGCTGAGAAGCATGAGTTTTCGCGTAGCTATTGGTGGAGTCAATCTTGTCAAGTTCGACAAGATGACTCCCTAACCAATATGTTTTAAGTTGTTGCTTTAGTACTTTTGTCTGAATCAAATGAGCTTATTTTCCTATGATTACCACCGAATCTTCGGTGCCAAACTCATTAGGAATATACTCATCTGCCGCATAATCATTTTCCCAAACCTGATCGTCGATTAGATACTTAAATCGGTAGGTAGATTCGGGCTTTAAGCGTAATTCGATTTCAAAATTCTCACCTTTTTTCTCGAGTTCATACTC
>CAKZLH010000083.1 GCA_937125285.1 uncultured Balneolaceae bacterium
CTTTCTTCTTTTCCAGTACTTCGAATTAAAGCAGGAATATCTTCAGTCTTTGCCAGAATGAAAATTTGATCATAGACCTGCATTTTAATACCACCCGATGGAATGAGTGTTAAGCCTCGTCTACCGATAGCAACCACTCGAAAGGTGATTTGTGGATACGCCTTGGCATAATCGATAAGGCTCATACCTAGCAGAGGGGAGTGTTTATCTAATCGAATACCTACTAATTGCATTCGATTTTCAGCTAGGTTAATGACATCGCTTGCTGCAGAACGCTTTAATAAATGACTGATTTCCTTCGCGGCACTCAGCTCTGGGTGAATCATGTAGTCGATACCTAGATCATTAGGAGAAAGCGGTGCATTAGACTGTGAGAATTCATCACTTCTAACTCGGGCAATTACGGTTTTTGAACCGAGACGTTTACTCATCATAGCAGAGATCATATTAACCTCATCTACACTGGTAACTGCAATTAACATATCAGCTTCGTGCACACCCGCTCGAACCAAATCGTTTGCTGAAGTGGCATTGCCATCTACAGTTAGCACATCAAGCGTCTCAGAAGATTTGGTAAGGCAGTCTTTATCTCGGTCTAATATGGTTACGTCGTGTTTTTCTTTAGATAACACACTAGCGAGATCATATCCAATTTCACCGGAACCAATAATTACAATCTTCAATCCAAAAAGAATTAGTTATAAGTACATAAAGCTACCATCTTTTATACTTAAATAAAAGAAAAGCCATGCATACTTCACACATGACCAACAATGCCTTAACAGTTTAGTAATGCTAAGATAACATTGATGACACTTTATACGATATATATTGTTTAACATGATTATAGGGGATGACTTTAGTAAGCGCGCTCGTGAATTATTGATTGAAATAGCCAATCAAGCAGATAATGATGCATCGATACTTGTACAAGTAGATCAGGTGTGTGAAAAATTAGAAATTGGACGAAAAGAGGCTAAAAATCTATTTGATTTCTTAGAAGTGAAGGGATTTATTTCCATACAAAATATTGGGGGAGCCTATCTATACAGTAGTGTTTTCATCACAAACAAAGGCCTTGATAAAATCCGTGATTATTAAGGAACTGTAAAAGCCCATTAAGAAAAATGCTTTAAAATCATTGGGCCATTAATCAGAGAAAAGCGTATTTTTTGTTTTTAGTTCTAACTCATCGGAAACCGTCTATTTAAAACAAATTAAATAGACCTCTCAACAACAGATTGTGTATTCAGTACGCTGAATACTTAACACTTAGAATTTGAACAACTATGAAAATCGGTATACCCAAAGAAATTAAACCACAAGAAAATCGAGTTGCCATACAACCAGGTGGTGTTCAGCAATTAATCTCACATGGTCATTTGGTAATGGTTCAGAAGGGTGCCGGTGAGGGAAGCGGATTTTCCGATGAACAATATATCGAGGCCGGAGCGCAAATTATTGAGGATGTGAATGCATTATGGGCTGCATCTGAAATGATTATGAAGGTCAAGGAACCCATAGCTGAGGAATATGGGCGCATTCAACCCGGTCAAATCTTATTTACCTATTTCCATTTTGCTGCTGATGAAACCCTTACCAAGGCTATTATGGATAGTAAGTCCGTGGCTATTGCCTATGAAACAGTAGAAAAATCAGATCGTTCGCTACCCCTGCTTATTCCAATGAGTGAAGTGGCTGGACGAATGGCCACTCAAGAAGGAGCTAAATTTCTTGAAAAAGCGATGGGTGGTCGAGGTGTATTGATGGGTGGTATTCCAGGTGTTCCTCCAGCCAATGTACTTGTGTTAGGTGGTGGGATTGTTGGGGTTAACGCCGCAAAAATAGCTGCAGGAATGGGTGCCAATACTACCATCATGGACATCAACATGCCTCGTCTGCGTTATTTGGATGATGTAATGCCTAAAAACATTACCACTTTATTCTCGTCTGAAGCAAATATTAGAGCTATGTTACCTACCATTGATTTAATTATCGGGGCTGTGCTAAAGCCGGGTGCCAAAGCGCCACATTTGATTACACGTGAGATGTTGGCTGAGATGCGTCCAGGTACGGTATTGGTAGATGTAGCAATAGATCAAGGTGGATGCTTTGAAACCTCTAAGCCAACTACACACCAAGATCCTACCTATGTTATTGATGAAGTGGTTCACTACTGTGTGGCAAACATGCCAGGAGCCGTACCCTATACCTCTACACTTGGATTAACCAATGTGACGCTACCCTATGCCATTGCTATAGCTAATAAAGGTTGGAAAAAAGCGGTAAAAGATGATGATGAGCTACTTAAAGGTGTGAATATTGTGGAGGGAGCTATTGTCTATCAAGATGTAGCCGATGCTTTCGGATTTGAATGTTCCTCTATTCAAGAATTCATCTCGTGATCTAGTAACGAATCTGACATTGCTTCTTTTTTATTGAAAAACTACCCGAACGGGTAGTTTTTTTTTTGTTTCATTCGAGTATGTTTTAAAAAACAATACTTTTTGAGTTTATAACACTAACTAATGGGGATGCAATGTTAAAAACCACGCAATACAGAATCCTATCTGTTTTATTTTTACTTTTTTCAGTTACTAATCTTTTCGCGCAAGATACCTATGAAGTTACCTTTACCGTAGACTTGTCGGTACAGGAAGCGGTGGGGTTATTTGATGCATCTAATCAAACCCCGCGCATCACTGGGAATTTTACTGATTGGGCAACCA
>CAKZLH010000084.1 GCA_937125285.1 uncultured Balneolaceae bacterium
AACACGGTACACGGATTGCAAGTTAATTCCAATCTCTTTTGCACAAGCAATAACGTCTAAGTTGAATAGGATATCATCTGAAACCATGATTTCCTCAAAAGTGATGTTGCACTCATCAATCAAACTCTTTTTAATCAATTTAGCCCATGGAGGATCTATTTTACTAATGACTTGCCGTAACAGATTAGAAGCCCCTTCCGCCTGTACAATGAGAGACGCAAGTTCAATTAAATAATTGGTGAAATCAGTTCGGTGACTCCTAAGCCCATCTAAACGAACGGAATCCGATTTGAACACGCATAGCTCCACCTCAGAGCGGGTTAATCTAATATGATCGAAATGATCAAAAGCATCGAATGTGAATGAGTCGTCACTATCAGCAAAAAGTAAATATTCACCTTTAGCTATACCTAAACCTTGATTTCGAGCCCATCCAGCACCCAATGAATTTTTAGTGGGATTCGGAAGGACGTGTAATTTCCCAAAACGAGAGCTAAAATTTACTAAGGCTGTTGCAAGGGTTTCCTGATTTTCCGATGCATCATCTACCACAATTACTTCTATATCGTCTCGTGATGGGATACTTTCGAGTAATCTAGCTAATAGAGTAGGTCTATCTTTATGGGGAATAATTATGCTGTAATGGTACGCACTCATTCAAATACTGGTTCAATCCAATTAGCTTGGCTTCATTTAGCCAACTGAGTAAAACAATTAATCAATATGGTATCTAAGAACGATTTCTGGATGCCAATTAATCCGGACATCATCTGGAACAAATAAATAGTTATCCCTAATGGCAACCCCAGCCGTTCCTCGTAGTTCTACCTTACCAATTTTCCTGCCAAGGCTTAAAGCTAAATAATGTTCAATATCCTGATAATTACCTATGATATTGTACAGGTTTAAGTAAAAAATATCATCATTAAACCTTGTTCTGTAATATTCAAAACCCATAAAGGTATCCGAGTTTATATAAGCAACTTGTATGGAGTGACTGGACGAACCAGGTCCAATATGCCCTGCTAGAAGTTGACCTTGGTGGGTATATCCTTGCCGTACTTGCCCATGCCCATATAAAGAACCTGACGGGCGAACTCTGGAAGTTTCCCACCCCGCATAATTGGCTTGTTCATAATTAAATCGAATGGCCCCATCATTTTTTAATTGAAATCTTTTAACCATCCCCCACACCCAACCGGCATTATGCTCGGGCTGAGTAATGAAATCAGGCACATCACTTGCGAAGTCCCCACGTACCCAATCCAGATAAACCCGACCTTCTATTTCTGGTATACGCCAGTCAAAGCCTATAGCAATCATTTGATCGGCTCGTTCAAAAACTACTCCTTGATCATCCACCTGACTAAATCTAAAAAAATCGGTTACCAGTGGAATGTAGTCCCAACCATTTTCTCGATCTCTATCTAACATCCTCATCATCCGTTTTAGACTTATTGAAAATCCTCGAAAAAAAATAGGCTCATAACCCAGTACAAGGGCATTATAAATTTGCTGGTCATCCGTGGGATCTTCATTGAAATACTCGGATTCTTGAGTCATTCCAAAAATCCACTGCATTTCTACCCGACCGGCTCTTGTAAC
>CAKZLH010000085.1 GCA_937125285.1 uncultured Balneolaceae bacterium
CAAACGGTGCAATCGGCAAAATCGATGCAATCGGTACAAACCGTACGCCTACAATTTACCCGATTTATGGGGTACTACATTGAGAGTCTCCCTATTCATCACACACAAATACTTGTAGAAAAAACAATAGGACACATGATCTTTGAGTTAAGATGCCATATTAGTTATGAGCTCTTCAACCTGATCATGAAATACGGAGCGCAAGTGAAGGTACTCGCTCCTGATACGCTGGCCCAGTGGGTCAGTGATGAACATCAAAAATCGTTCGCCCAATACGTCAGGGAGTGATGTACTGGGAATTACCACAAATCGTGAACATGCGGCTTAATCATGTCTTCGTAGACCTGACGAGCCTCCGCCATTTGCTCGGGGCTAAAATCGGCCAGTGCGCCGGCGCCCATATTGCTGGGTACGTGTTTCAGTTTTGAAGCCCCAGGAATAATGACGCTAATTTGATCGTTCATCAAAATCCATTTTAGTGCCACTTGAGCAAGCTCTAGCCCACTGAAGATCTCTCGTAACTTTTCAACGGCTTCAAGTCCTGTTTCGAATGGAACGCCGGCAAAGGTTTCCCCTTTGTCGAACCATTCCCCATTGCGATTTCCATGACGGTGATCACCCGGATTAAAAGTAGATTGGGCGCTCATCTTTCCGCTTAGGAGTCCACTGGCGAGGGGAACACGAACAATGATGCCGATATTTTTGTCGGCAGCCATTTGGAAGAAGTAATCTTCAGGGCGTCGACGAAAGAGGTTATAGATGATTTGAACGGTGGTCACATTTTCGAATTGAATCGCTTTTACGGCTTCTTCCACCTTCTCTACGCTCACCCCCAGGTTGCGTATTTTTCCTTCCTCTTTTAACCGGTCGAACAACCCAAAAATTTCGGGCCGGTAGTAGACTTCGGTGGGAGGGCAGTGCAACTGAATCAGGTCAATGGTTTCCACCCCCAGTCGCTTCAACGAATCCTCCACATAGCCCCGAAGCACCTCGGGGCTAAAATTCTCGTTGATAAATGGGTTGATCTGCTTGCCGCACTTTGTAGCCACAAACAGTTCCTCGGAGGAGCCCACCGATTTCAAGAATTTACCTACCGCTTTTTCGCTTTCGCCATTCTCATAAACATCGGCGGTATCGAAGAAATTAACCCCACTTTCGTA
>CAKZLH010000086.1 GCA_937125285.1 uncultured Balneolaceae bacterium
CTTCTTCGGGCAATCTCTTGATGGCTTGTTGTAGTGGTTCTGGAAGCATCCCAAAAAATAATAACTTTATTTTAAATCCTCAGCACACAGGCGTGCTGAATAGTTACAAAATATTTAATATTTCTTCATTGATTGTAACTCCATAAGCCTGCTGAAAAGCATCCAATTTATTAAAGCAATCCACTAAGTTTTTGTGACAATCAGCATCGGTACCGCACTCATTTTTCATGATTTGCAACAAATCAACTGGCTCAATATCGAAAGTATTTTGACTTTCCAAATAACAAAGTAGCGAGCCATCATTTCCTTCCATATCTATGTCAGAACTATACGATGAAATCACGCTTGACAAGCATGGCATGGTAGATGATATATCTGAAAGGATACTCACATAAGCGTTTAAACTTATTGCTTCTCCCGGCGGCGGTGGCGGACCTACAATGTAGTCCCCTTGGTTATTGTTAATGCAGCTATATAAAGTTTGGTGCAGTTGTTCTGTGCATATTTCCAAGTCATACTCAGCAATTATCTCATTTAGAAGGTCGATCACCAATTGCCCTTCTCCATTAAAAAACGGACTTTCAAAAAGACTATTAAACGTAGCAGAGCCACCTCCGCCTCCGCCGCCTGTACCGCCAGAGCTATTATAATAAGGAAACCCTGTGTAAGAAAAGCCTATCCAACTTCCTTGCCAACCACTATTCCCACTTGAACCATTGCCTGAGAAAATTCCTGAAATACCGTTCCAAATACCAGAGAAGAAGTTTCCAAGTCTATCCCAGAATGAAGGACCAAAGGTGGGACAGTCGGGACCTCCGGAATTGAAGATACCTGCTAACCAGCCAGGCCAAAAATTACGTTCTTCCACAGCATTTCCTGAGTGACATTCTTCTGATGAGAATTCACGCGCCTCAGGAGCCAGAATTTCTCCTTCATTTACAGGAAAAACAAGTGATGTGCAATTACATAGATTAAAAACGGATACGAATCCTTTAAAATGAGTATTCTCTATTTCAAACGGACGAGTTTCATCATATTGGTAACCCTCGTAAAATACTAATTCTACAGGCGTAGTACAACTCTCATCGGGATAAAAAATTAACTGAGCTCCTCTACCGTGAGCTACAAGGTCTTCAGGCATTTTTATCGGAACGATAGTAAGTCCCTTATCATTTGAAGTTTCAACTTCTCGTGCCAATTCCCAAATTGGTTGTATGCCAAAACACTCTGTGTCTTTAGTAAAAAGAAAAGAACTATTTTTGTCCAAAACTTCTTCTTCAACTTCTCGATGGTAGAATATAGCTTTAGCCTGTTCGATACTCACTCGATTTGTAACTGTTTCAAGGGTAGTATTCTCAATTTTTTCGGGTGAAACACCATCTTTTCGACAAGCTATAAAAATTGTCAGGATGATAAAAAATACCGTTAAAATTTTCGTTTTTTTCATGATTAAATGAATTTTGATTAAGAAAATTAGCCGCTGATTTTTTCTTATCATTGGCTATAACGGCCCGGCTACGTGCCGTGCCGGACTCTAAATTTACCATTTTCGTTTCATTTCACAAATGCTAGCGCAGGCAGCAAAAGGCGATCTTGGCGAAGCCTGGCTTTTGCTGCCTGTGCGGTTTTTTTCATCTTCATTTTCCTCTCGAAGATTTTTACCGGCATGGCATGTAGCCATTGTTGGGCGCTTCCATTTTATTCGTCGTAAACCCAAAAAAGCGACCGTTTTACCGATTCTGGATACTTCACAAGGGCCATTTTTACTGATTTTTTCAATCTTCTTGAACCGGTTCCCTAATTCTGATGATCTCAAATTGATCTTGAAAACTGATCCCAATTTACCGATTTCAAATTCTTGATCTTGAAAGTCAATCTCCCAAATTGATCCAAATTTCTAATCTTCAGTCTTCAATTTGATTCAGCTAAATTTCAGTTTTTCAGGTCGATCTCAAATTCAAGTTGACCAATTCAATCTACAGATTTTCAATCTCTAAAATTTCAACTTGATTCTCGACAACCCGATTCAATTTGATCAGGTTCTTATTCGGTGAAAGGTTCAAATTTCTTGATCTTATCCCCTATTCAATTCGACGGTTTACCCAATTCTTGATTTTCCGTATCGAGGCCCTAAACGCAACCTCTCTCCAAAAAACTCAATTTCTTCTTTCGACGATAGGGAGCGGTAATTGTTAAGGATCTCAATTATTCGGGACAACGGATTACCCGATAGAAATACTGATTTTACATTTTTCTGCCTGCCTAATTGGGCTATGCAATCAATTACCGTAACAAACAAAACTCGGGTACTAAAACCAATTCTTCCCTATTTTCAAAGGCAGGCTTAATCTCTAATCGTTTGTTTATCAAATCCTTATTCCCAAATGGAGTGCGCCCAACGGTCTGCATAAATGGCGTGCGCCCGCATAGGGCGGATGACCATTTTATGCTTTGTTACAGCGAGTTTTCTTTTTTTATTCCTTTTTATTCATATCCAAAAATGAAATATCTGTATCTAAAGAACCAATATAATAAGGACTTCTTTTGAACCAATTTGAAATGCTTGAAATCATGGTTAGTTCGGTATAAACCATATTTGAAAACTCGTATTCATCGGTATTAGATTTGATTATTTCATCACCAAAAATCTGTGCTGCCTCTGCTCTATCAATTACGAATCCGTGGTCTTTATATTTATATACTAATTCTTGAGCAATATCCTTTTCTGACCTTTTTAAATTTTCTTTATGAGTCAAGAGAAGTTTTTCAGCATATTGCTGGGCAGATTCAGCTACTCTTTCATAATAGCCGATTTGTATTAAGGGTAAAGATTTATTCAAATATTCAGCAAACATCGATGACGATTCTTGATGAAGTTTAACCAATTCGGCGATATGTTCAACAGAATTTTTTAATCCTAATGCTGGCAGTCCATTTATTTGAGGGTCAATTGGACCAAGTTCAGATAAACTTCCCATGTGAATATTATTGGCTGCACAACAAATCATCGTAGCTGCAGATTTTGCAAATCTTGGTACAGCTACATGAAATTCATTTTTAGCGTATTCTCTACATAATTTACCAATGAGGTAAGCTGATGCCGCAGAACCACCTCTTGAGTAAAGAATCAAAAGAATCGGTTTACTTTCTGTAAATTTCGTAACAGCGTTATAAATCTTATCAGAATCTCCTTTTACAAGTGAGTTTTCATCAAAAAGGATTAGAACATTATATTTATCGTAAATAGGATTTTTGGAAAGTTTAGCTTTCAGATATTGACTAATTATTTTAGGACAATTTCTTTTAGCCTCATCCGTACCGTTTTCACCGTACGCTCTAAAAAGAGCATTAATTACGTCCTTTACATCAATAGCTTTTTCTTCTTCTTTCTTAATTTCTGGCGCAACAGGTTCTTCTTTAGTTTTTTTGGCAATAGGTTTTTTGGCTACCGCTTTTTCAACTTTTTCTCCGTCTTGAACATCTTTTTTTTCTGACTTCATGGTTTATTTTATTTTTTATTAATTCGCTGTAACGGCCCGGCTACGTGACGTGCCGGACTCTAAATTTACCATTTTCGTCTCATTTCACAAATGCTAGCGTAGCGGCTTTTCAATCTCCATTTTCCTCTCGAAGATTTTTACCGGCATGGCATGTAGCCATTGTTGGGCGAATTAAGATTCGTTTACAATTGTTTCTACTCGCAATACAAATTCACCTAAATCATTATTTCTAATATCTTCCCAATTCATAGCCTTAGCAATTTTCAATGGATAGTCTTTCCTTTTTAGACTTAGATTACCAATGTTTTGCTTCTTAAGAGGTATTTCATGTATGATTTCATGATCATCTTCTACAGTAACCTTACTACCAAAAACTTTTTTGAGTGCTTTTATCGTATAGTAATTTTCGATAGAATATCTTGAAAGAGTAAATACTTCAATATTTTGCTCTGCACATTTATTTAAAAAGACTGATCTATCTTCACTAGGATCGTTATCTAATAACGAAATAACCCTACTAATCTGGGAAATCACAGATAAATCTTGAGAATTCATTATTGCACCTCCAAGTGCCCATATTTTTATGTTATACTTTGATAGCAATCCTCTTTTCTTTAAAAATTCCCCAATCACAAATTTATCCGATGGACCTTCTACTAAAATGATTAAATCACTTATGAGATTATCTGTTACTTCATACCCTAGCGTCTCTAGTAAAACAGCTTGGTTATTAGCTTCTTCTATTTTTACTCCTTTTTCGTATGAAATTTTAAATACTTTATCGATGTATTTAATATCTAAAAAGATGTTTGAATGAGTTGCAATGAAGAATTGCATATTTTCAAAACTGCAGAGGAAGTCAAAAAGCTTTCTTTGCAACCCAGGGTGTAAATGGTTTTCAGGTTCTTCAATAAGCACTAAGCTCTTCTCTTCAGATAATATAATAATACAAACAATGTAAAGTACATCTCTTAAACCCAAACCACATTTATCTGCTTGAATTAACCCCGAATCAGAATAGCCGAAAAAAAGGGTTAAATTCAAATCTTTATCAGCCTTAACCTTAAATATTGCTCCTTCCGATATTTCTTTAAACTTTTCTTCAATCAATGAAAACTGTTTTAACTCTTCTTCTTTTTCAGATTGATTTAGATAAAATAAGTACTTTAACAAGCTTTTCTGACTCAATTCATTTGTGACCGTTTTTACCTTAATCTCTCTTTTAGGCTTTATGAATAGTTTTTCTTTCTTACTTTTTTTTGTAAGTGATTCAATTATCATTTCAGCGGATTGTCGTATTCGACTTTCGTGAGGAAATAAATGCCATTCATCTTCCTCCATATTTTCTGTGTACTTCCAATTTTCTTTAATTCCCTCTTTATTAATGAAGCTGGTTAACTTCATAATATCCGAAGACCATATCAAGTTATTGTCTTCTATAAATCTCTGCATATAACCTTTATCAAAAATATCATTTATTACAGCTTCTAACTTAGAGTCCCCAAAATTTAAAACTAAAATAGGATCCCCACTTTCTGACAAGCCCAAATATTCACCGAATGACCATAATAATTTATCGTATACTTCACCTTGATTCAGGTTAGAAGTGTCAACTCCAACTGAAAAATTATCATTCCGTATAGCTTGAAGAATTGTTGATTTCCCACTATTGTTTTTACCACATAAAACATTAACCCTCCCCAATGCCAAAAAGTCAGAAGGCCTACTTGTTGTATTAGATATTCGGATATATTTATACATCTACTATTAATTTATTTCGCCCAACGGCCCGGCTACGTGACGTGCCGGATTCTAAATTTACCATTTTCGTCTTAATTCACAAATGCTAGCGCAG
>CAKZLH010000087.1 GCA_937125285.1 uncultured Balneolaceae bacterium
TTTATCCCCAAAGATCTGAGCAGATTGCTGCACTATTTCTGCTTCAAACTCAGCCTCCGATCCATAATCGTAATATGTGTAAATCTGACTGCTGTGTAATAATTTTTCCATAACCGATATTTGGGATTGTTAGAATCTTACTTGTTTAGATTCTACTCAAATTGTAAATAATAGTACGTTTAGAGTACTTGTTCTGATATTCAAATTCAAGTTTGAGCATAGATAATGGTCAATAGTTATTAGCTATTGGGACATGATATTTTCATTTCATTGATATATAAAATTAGGAAACTACTATGCCACCTTTTGGCATACTTGTGAGTTAATTTTTCTACTAAATAATGTATTAAGTTCTTTACTAATTAGAATTGAAAACTTGGAAGTTGCCCAAAAATAGAATGCCAAAAACGTCTTTATAGTAAAGAGCCCTGAATTGGAAGTGAATAAAATTTATTATAGTTATGATTTTTAAGAATAAATATATGTTACGATCTGTTTTAACAATACTCTTCTTGTTCTTTATCAATTATTCAAATGTAATTGCCCAATTTCGAAGTACAACCTGGGGAATGAGTAGTGATAAAGTAAAGGAAGTTGAAACAATAGTTACTGAAATAGATGGGAATCTTGGCGAAAGAATTCTTGTATCCAATTCAGTTATTAATGGCCTTGAAGCTCTAGTAGCGTACTACATAATAGAGGATACTCTGTATAAAGCTAGATATGTAATAAATGAAGATTATACTAACAGAAATCAATTTGTAGATGATTATAAATCTATTTCTGCAATACTAAGTACCAAATATGGGTATCAGTCGATTTATTACGATTGGAGTGATGAACTATATAAAGATGACAGATCTGATTATGGATTTGCAGTTAGTCTTGGCCACTTAAAATTAATCACAAACTTTAAAGATGATACCACTGAAATTTTTCATCTACTTGAAGGTAATGATTATGAAATATCTCATATTTTAGAGTATAGATCTAAAGAATATGTAAGATTAGAAGATGCTCTTTCTAACAAGAAGATAATGAACGACTTTTAAATCAAGTAAATACTCTTTATCAATTTATACCAATCATTTTATAATGAGTAGTTTCATCCTTTTCCATACAATTTGTTTGAATTGAACAAATCAATAAGTACTAACAAATGAAATATGCTTTATTAGATGGCAAGAAAATTATAGCTAAGCCTGGGCTGATGGGGCATTGTCCATCTTGTGGCTCAGAATTAATTCCGAGATGTGGAAATATAAAGATTCACCACTGGGCACATAAGTCAGCAAAAATGTGCGATAATTGGTGGGAAAATGAAACACAATGGCATCGGGATTGGAAAAATCTATTTCCTAATGAGTGGCAGGAAGTAGTTCAAATAGCTGATGACGGTGAAAAACATATTGCAGATGTAAAAACAACAGAAGGTTGGGTTGTAGAATTTCAGCATTCATATTTGAAGCATGAAGAGAGGGAATCAAGGAATAAATTTTATAACCCAAAATTTATTTGGATTGTTGATGGGGGTAGAAGAAAAAGAGACATAAAGCAATTCTTAAAAATTTTAGACATTCAAAATATTGTCAGATATCAGGAAATAGAATTGTTCACTAATGATAATTTACTTAATAGAAATACTTTAATAGAAGAATGGGGTTTTTCTAAAGGATTAGTCTTTTTTGATTTCGGTAAGTATGAAAAATTACAAGATTTATGGCTCTTAGTTACACATTCTGATTTAAAGACTTATTTAGTGCCAATTGCTAAAGAACAAGTAGTTCAATATTTGCTTGAAGGTAATTTCGAGAAATTAAATCAGGTAATTCTATCATTAGAAAAGATACTAATAGGCGATAATAGAGATAGAAAAACACGATATACTGTACATCTAGATTATGCTAGAATGCGTAAAATTCAAAGAATAAAGGGTCGTAATAGACTTTAATATTCAACATATGCTACGTAAATGTAATTATGCTATTTAGCTTAGTTTTATTATGCGTGCAAGAAGATTTATTAATCTAATCGAATTCTTGATAGTTATTTAATCATATAAGATATCAACAACCACCAACCCAATGCTCCCATCAAAACTCATATTTGACATTCATAGCTACATGCCAGGCTCAGCAATGCATGGGGTGTACTTGGATAATGGGGAGTTGAGCGCCTCAAGAAACAGTAGATTTGGAGATTAAGTAGCTATGGGTGATTTATATAAATTCGGGTGTGAGTATTGTGGTTATAAAACTAAAGACCTACACATTGGTGTGGGAATGATGGGACCTGAATATGATTGGTCTGCGGCGCCTTGTTATAAGTGTAAGACCATAAGGACTTTCAATATCGCCCAGGAAGAGGTTCGATGTAAGCGTTGTAAAACGGCGTTAGAGCTCTACGATTTCTATGGGGATACTACACTCCATGATGATGAAGTAAAATCAGAAAAAAAGCTAATTAAGAACTCTGAAATTGTAGAATTTGGATGGTACGAGAATGTGGATTTCCCATGTCCTAAATGTAAAAAGCCTATGATGCGAATTGGTGGAGTAGGATGTTGGGATTAATGGAAGTCTAAAACCACTAAAATGTAATGTAATAGAGTAAAATAGCTCAGATTATGAATGAGATTAAACTAAATTGTAGTGCATGTAACTCACAACGATCCATGAATGCAACGAAGGTTAGAAGGTTATCTAGAATTGTCGTTGTTATTGGTTGGATTTTGACTATACCTTCTGTTTTAGGCCTATTGCTTGCCGTCTTAGTGTTTATTGGGGGTATTTATTTCACATCATCTACATTTGATAATTTTGGGGAAACTTTTCCATTGATTGATTTACTAATCTATGGTTCATCCTTTTATATAGGTATTTCATCGCTTGTTGGAGGTTTAATAGGTTATCTATTAATTATGAAGAAAAAGGTGTTTAAATGTAGTATGTGTGGGTTCATTATTGATAGGGACTAAATAGTGTATTTTATACTCAACTAATACATTATTTTGGGGTTGACAATGGAACAATTTTTTTACTAAAACTATCGACCATTATTTCGGTAATATAGTTTAGCAATTTCAATAAATGGGTGTAAACAGTCAAAAAGTAGAATTCTTTCAATTGGTTTAACATGAAAAAAAATCTTCTAACCGTACTGGCAATCTTTACGTTATTCTTTTTTTTGTTTGCTCTTAATATGTTTTTGGAGTTAGCTGAAAATATTTCAAGCCTCTTTAATATTGATCAGAGTTTAATCAGTCTTATATTTCTGACAATTTTCTTTGTCTCTTTGTTTTACCCCCTTCTTTTTTTAATAAGATTACCTCAAAGGTTAAGGGCAGAGCAATCGATCAAAAACAATCTTAATAGATTAAGAAAGAATAAAGTTTTAGAAGAAAAAAATTTAGTTAGCCTTGAAAAAGCATATGATACTCTAAATATTGAAGCAGATAAAGTAATTGAAGAGAGGGGTAAAAGAGTTTTTTATCTAACAGCTATTTCACAAAATGGTGCATTAGATATTATCTTAGTTCTATTTTACCAATTAAAAGTCATACTAGAAGTAGCAAAAATTTATCTGCAAAGACCATCTGTAAGAGAACTTATATATTTGTATTCAAATATTGGGTCTAGTCTTTTTCTATCCGGACAAATTGAAGAAGCTGAATATTTAGACTCTGTTGAACCTATAATTTCAAATGTTTTAGGATCAACCATAACTTTAGTTCCGGGTACTTCCATCATTGTGAATTCAGTTATTTCAGGTAGTTCCAATGCATATTTGACACTAAGACTAGGTTTACTCACAAAACAGTACTGTCAATATGAAAATTTTGAAGTAAAAGAAACTCGAAGAAATGTTTCAATTCAAGCTGGTACTATGTTATTTAAAATCTCAAGAGAAGGGACGTTGATGCTTCTAAATAAGTTCGGTTCTTCAATCGGAGATAAAGTAGGATCCAAATTTTCAGATTTCTCAAATAAAATTAAAAATGCATTGAAGAAACAAGAAGATGTGAAGTAAAAATGTATGTTTATAAAATCAGCATCGATTATAGGGTATCATTGTGTTTACTCTGTTTAGTAACACTCTAAAAAGATTTTATTGTAAGCTTATTTTGATTCTACTTTATATATAGCCAAATAGCTAAACCAATCCCGATAGCAATCAACACAAATAATATGATTTTCAAAGTCTTCAGTTGGCTTGCTTGAACTTCAAATTGTTCTTTTATCGATGTTTCCATGTTATTGAAACTAGATGTTAAAGAATTCTCAAGGGCACGCTGTATTTGTATTCCTTCATTACGAATCTCAATCTGAATATCTGATTTATTCTTTTCAAGCCGGCTAGTTATTGATGAATCAAGTTCTTTCTGAAAATTCTTATTGTCTTTGTACAGTTCTTGAATTAGTTCGAGAAGGTCAACCTCAAATTTTTCTATCTGTTTTTTAAATTGTCCAAGTTTCTCATGAATACTTTCTGACAAAGACTCAAAACCCTTATTATTTTTTTCAAGGAGTTTTAAATTTTCATTCAGTTCTGATTTTAAGTTTCCGATTTCGGAATAGACTTTATTGAATTCTACGAGGTCTTTCGATTGTATTTCTAGTTCCTTGATCGCATCATCTAACTTTGTTAAATCCGTCATATATTTTGGTATTTATTGTCTTTAATCTATTTGCTGATAATTCTACAATTTTTGTCCTTGAGTATTGATCTCCAAGTGATTTCGAGGTAATTAATAAATAATCGAAATCGTTAAAGCATTTATAAATAGTTTCTGAAAGTAGGTTTTTATTATTTGGTGAAAGTTTTTTCCCGATTTTTAAAATTTCTTCTAGTATGAGTTTTATATCAAGCTGTTCAAAACTTGAAATTTGAGATAAAGAACTCTCTAATCTATTTCTCCCATCTGAATTTTCATAATCGTCAAGTAGTAATCTGACTAATCCACTAATTAAATCTAGACCTGTGTTTTGCATATAGCTTTCTAAGAAACGACTTAGGTTGTCTCTTAGACTTTCTAGTTGTGTTTTTGAAATGAATTTATCGGTTACCGAATTCATCTCAATCTGATAGAATACCTCAAACCAACGAATAAAATCCCTTGGATTTTCAGATACATGCTGTAATACATAACTCGATTGAGTGAATTTGAAATAGTTTTCTAGGCGGAGTTTAAATTCAGTACCAGTTATTTGACCATCTGCAAAATCAGAGCAATTCTCATAAATATTCTTGAGTGATTGTCTTCTATTGTATGCAAAATTATCATAAGACCACTGAAGTAGTATTAATATAAATTTGTCTATTTCTGAATAATCTTCACTAGCATTTAGAATTTTTTTATACACTGGATATTTATCTTCGGCAAGTATAGCCTCAAAAGAGAATTCAGTATCATATTTTTTTATAGTACTTAATAGAGATTCTTTTATTGTTCGGTTTGAGTAATTCGAAAAATCAACCTCAAATGTGCCTCCACCAAAGAAATTACTAATGGTCCAATCATCAACTATACCGAGTTGTTTCATTCGATAAATAGCCTTTTCTGTTTGAGCTTTATTACATCCGATTTTTTTCCCTTCAACACTAACATTTTGCTGATTTGGTATCGAATAGATACTGTGTAAGTTTTTAATAACTTCAAACTCATCTTTAATTGGATCTAAACCCAATGAAAAAAGGAAAAGGTTACTATTAAGGTCACCATTAATCTTCCTTTGTAATTCATTGATTTTTGAAAGTGTAGTTTTTCTGTCCCAAATTAAATTAAGTGCCTCCGTATTGTCTGTTTTTGAAAGTAGTACAAAACACTGAGCCTTGTCCTTTTGAAATTTACTCTTATCACGCCCCGCTCTCCCAGCTTCTTGATATAGTGATTCCATGGACCCTGGAATTCCATAATGAAATGTGTAGTGAATATTTCCTTTATTTACACCCATTCCAAAAGCTTTAGTTGCAGTAAGTAATGCAAATTTGTTTTTTTTAAAATCGTCTTGAACAGTCTTTTTATACTCGTCAAATTCTGAGACGGACATTATGGGGCGTTTATTAATTTTCGGGACTGATCCTGAATAAAATTTGATATCTGTTTCAAAATCCTGACTCAATCTTTGGGACAATGCATAACAACCATTTCTACCATTAACAGTAGGAGTAAAGATGATACCACATTTTGTATTAGGCCCATTTAACTGTAAGGCTTGAATTGAATCATTCAACTCTTCTAATTTTGAGTTGATTGCTTTTGGTTTATCATTCTCATCATCAAGTACTATGAATTCCAATTCTTCTCGAGTATAATCAACAGGTGTTTTTACATTTTCTTGTTTTATACCAAACTCAATTTGAATATCCTTAATTACATTAATTGAAGCAGTAGCAGTTAATCCTAAAAAATTGAAATCTGAGCAAAGTTTTTGAATTGTACTTGATAAGCTCAAGTAGGAAGTCCTAAAGTCATGTCCCCATTCTGATAAACAGTGAACCTCATCAATGACTGCATACGCAATGCTAAACTTCTGATTAACAGATGAGAAATATTGCCGGAAAGCTTTAAGTTGAAATCTCTCAGGTGAAATGAAAATGAAAAAATATCTACCTAGTGCGAATTCCTTCTGGATAAGTTCTTTTTCTTCACCATCATCATCACTTGTTATGTGATTTATCCGAGAAAAATAAGCAGTATCCAAATCTGCTTTTTGATCATACATTAGAGACTTGATTGGGCATACAACAAAGCTGACGGCCGGTTGTAATATTGCAGATAATTGATAACATACCGATTTACCACTACCAGTTGGAAGTAATCCGACAGTATCGTTTAGTGATAAGGCATTAGTGATAATTGGTATTTGCCCTTCTCTAAACTTTAAATCTTCATAATTCAGACTCCCATCATTTTGAAGAAAGATATTCCATAGAAGAAATAACAGCGGTTGATTGTCAGAATTTTCCCCACCGAATTCAAACTTATATTTTTTTAATTCAGTAGTAGATATTTTAAAATAGTCGTAAGGATTAAAATGGCTAAATACTAAATTACCTGTTGCGTCACCTTTTTTGAAATAGAGATATTCATCTAAATAATCATTTCGAACGTATAATACCTCAGGATTTGTTTGAAATTCATCGGTGTATCTTTTAGCTAAACTAAAATCAATTTTGACGCTGTTTTGATTTGAAAATTCACTTCCTGTTATATTTTGAATAGAAACATTTGGTTGTATAAACTTGATCTTGTGAAGTTTAAAAATGTTTTCAAACCATATAAAAATGTCATCAATTGCTAATTGTGCAAAATTTCTTACATCTCTTTCTATTATTTCAAGTTGCCAAGCCTTTTCAAATTGTAGGTGCCCATATTCGAGTAATTCGAGAATCAATAACTGAAATCGAACGATTGCCGTAGCTTTTAAAAAGGGCGATTCAAAATCAATCCCATTATCGAAGGCTTCCTTGTAATCAATGATACTGAGGAAAGATGCTTCGTTTTCCTTTCTTTCTTCTTGCCTTAAAACAACCTTATCAATCCTTTTTTTTATTCTATTGATAGATGAGAGGAAGGATTCATTTTCAACTTCTAAATCTGAAGTGCTAATTCGAATTGTTTCAATACCATATTTGTGTGTATGATCGTCTCTTATTCGATCTTTCTCAGGATTTGAATTATGCTGGCTACCATCAATTTCAATAATTAAATACGCTTGCGGCAAATAGAAATCTACTTGTTCATTTGCAAATTCATCGACCTCAACTTGAGTTATTTCATTGATGGGTATTTCAGGAATTATCAAGTTCTGAATGAATATATACTCAGAAAGGTATTTTGGTATTAGTTCTTCATAGAATTTTTTAGCAGGGTAGTAATTCCCTTTCTCATCACCCCTAATTATTCTATGCCACTTATTAGGGGTTTTATCTATAAGTGGAATAGCATTTTTAAAATTTTCATTTTTGTGAATTGCACCTAAATGCTCTTGAAGATATTGAGACATTAGGGTTGGTTTACCTCTTTGTAGTATATTTTTTAGTATACAAATGGCCGGCAAGTACTCATTATTAATTCTTTCTCCTTTTAGGTTTTGTATCACGAAATTGTGATTACTATATGAATAATTTGCCGTAAACTTTTTCATATAAATTTAATTTCCCTACTCGTAAGGATTGCCAGAAGTAGCCGTAATTATGCATATAATATGAAGTATAAGGCCTGGAATACCTAGGTAACCATAGCTAAACATAACAATGAATAACCACATAAATCCTCTTAGAACATTTCCCTTATACATTTGACCAGCGCCTGGGATTACTAAACTTAGTAGTGCTGCTATTCCAGGATTCCATTTTTTAATTTTGGGCTCTGAATAGTTATTTGCAAAGCTTCTACTTTCTCTTAGTTCAATATCTAGATATTCACCACAGTGTTTGCATTTAATTGCTTCATCTTTAATCTTTTCAGCACAGTAAGGACAAGTCATCATACAATACCTTTAATTGTTCTGCCTAATAATATCTTATACTATTCATTAATCTTAACTCCCTAGTCTAAAAACTATTGGTAATGAATATTGAACACGAACGGGGACCCCTCGTTGCATTCCAGGTTTAAATCGGGCTGTTTTTATAATTCTAAGAGCTTCTTCATCACAACCGCCGCCAATACCCCTTATCACTCTTGGGTTGGTTGCTTCACCTTTTTCATTTACGATAAATTGAACAGTGACTCTACCCTCAATACCCATTCTTTTTGCTTCTTGAGGATATTTGACCTGACTTTGTAATTTTTGCAGACCACCAACTAATTGAGGCATTTGCTCAACTACTACGAAAAAATCATCTTCAATTTTTTCAGTGTCATTAGATGACTCATCCAGATTGGATTGATCAGAAAAACCAAATCTAAAGCTTATGGTACCCCATTGTGGTTGTTGAGGTACATCATTTGGTAAACGGGCGAATCGCCAGGAACGCAGAGTCCTAAGCACCTCTGTTTCTAACTCTGCATTCATTTTTCGAAGTGGGATTATTCTGCCAACTGTTCCGTTTGGACGCACTTCGAAGCGTACCGTTATAACCGCCTCAGCATTGGCCACATTCGTGGGTAAAGGCTGTGCCAAGGGTGCGCGTTCAATGTCACCCTCCCATAGTAAATCGTATGGCCCGCTTCCTTGACTAATGTTAGCTTCAGTGGTTTCTATCTGTTTTTCACTGGTAGTTACTAAATCCTGCAAAGTTTGTGATGATCGTTTCATGAGTTCTTTAACCTCATCTTCTACGCTGAAAACGTTTCCGTTTATCCGGAATCT
>CAKZLH010000088.1 GCA_937125285.1 uncultured Balneolaceae bacterium
GGCGTTTCCATAAAGATTTGGGTGACATCATGTCGACGTGATTGCCCCTCTAGTTCTTGCAATTTTTGCGTGCAGGCCTTGTCGTCCATGGGTAAGTAGCCATGGAAATGAAATTCTTGACCATTAAAACCTGAGCCCATTAATGCTAAAAAAATGGATGATGGACCCACCAAAGGTTTTACCGGAATATGGAATTTATGAGCTAATTCAACCATTTTTGCGCCCGGATCGGCTATGGCAGGTAGTCCAGCCTCTGAGAGTATTCCGGCGTTTTTACCCGCTTTTAGAGGTTTGATATATTCAAGGAGATCTAAATCCGATGTTTTCTTGTTCAGTGGATAAAACTCTATCGCATACTCGGGTACTGTGTTACCCACCCACTGCAAAAAACGAGAGGCATTCTGAATGTTCTCTACATAAAGCACATCTAGCTTTCTAATGAGGGCGAGTACATCTTCAGGATGACTGGGATTACCCTCAGTTTTTCCTAGGGTATTGGGTAATAAATATAAGGTACCTAGACTCATGTGTTAGGATTCGATACGCTCAATTTCAAATTGATCGGGCAGCTCTGATCGTTGTTTTCTGGCATAACGGATTGCGTAAAATGCGGCCGTAAGTGTAATCACAAAGCCAATAAACGCAATGATTCCATTTAGAAGTGAGGTGCTTCTTTGCAATTCATAAGTGGGAATCATGACAATAGGCTGCCAACTATCGGCTAAATATCGTATAGGAATCACCTGAGTGTCTATGATTTCCTGAGCCATCTGTATGGATAAAGAGAGTTTTTTTTCGGTCATCGTGCCATCGGATAGAGGGAAGTTGATGACCACATAGCCATTACTTTGAGCGGCAATTTGTTTAATGTCGAAATCGGTGACATCGGCCGCTATACTCACTCCTTCCTCGTAGGTTTGGATGGTACCTATGTGAACGGTTAGTTGCTGTAGCGTGATAAACCCCATATATACCGGGAGTATCCAAAAAAAATAGAGTAGACGTCGCATTAAAGTTTGGATTTGGTCGTT
>CAKZLH010000089.1 GCA_937125285.1 uncultured Balneolaceae bacterium
GGCGTTTCCATAAAGATTTGGGTGACATCATGTCGACGTGATTGCCCCTCTAGTTCTTGCAATTTTTGCGTGCAGGCTTTGTCGTCCATGGGTAAGTAGCCATGGAAATGAAATTCTTGACCATTAAAACCAGAGCCCATTAATGCTAAAAAAATGGATGATGGCCCCACCAATGGTTTTACCGGAATATGGAATTTATGAGCTAATTCAACCATTTTTGCACCCGGATCGGCTATGGCAGGTAGTCCAGCTTCTGAGAGTATTCCGGCGTTTTTACCCGCTTTCAGAGGTTTGATATATTCTAGGAGATCTAGATCCGATGTTTTCTTGTTCAGTGGATAAAACTCTATCGCATACCCGGGTACTGTGTTACCCACCCACTGCAAAAAACGAGAGGCATTCTGAATGTTCTCTACAAAAAGCACATCTAGATTTCTAATGATGGCGAGTACATCTTCAGGATGACTAGGATTACCCTCAGTTTTTCCTAGGGTATTGGGTAGTAAATATAAGGTGCCTAAACTCATGTGTTAGGATTCGATGCGCTCAATTTCAAATTGATCGAGCAGCTCTGATCGTTGTTTTCTGGCATAACGAATCGCGTAAAATGCGGCCGTAAGTGTAATCACAAAGCCAATAAACGCAATGATTCCATTTAGTAGTGAGGTGCTTCTTTGCAATTCATAGGTGGGAATCATGACAATAGGTTGCCAACTATCGGCTAAATATCGAATGGGAATCACCTGAGTGTCTATGATTTCCTGTGCCATCTGTATGGATAAAGAGAGTTTTTTTTCGGTCATCGTACCATCGGGTAGAGGGAAGTTGATGACCACATATCCATTACTCTGAGCAGCAATTTGTTTAATGTCGAAATCGGTGACATCAGCCGCTATACTCACTCCTTCCTCGTAGGTTTGGATGGTAC
Source organism: uncultured Balneolaceae bacterium (assembly GCA_937125285.1). Lineage (GTDB taxonomy): Bacteria > Bacteroidota > Rhodothermia > Balneolales > Balneolaceae > UBA1275. Next base: position 929 of record CAKZLH010000089.1, read on the forward strand.
CTACGTGAACGGTTAGTTGCTGTAGTGTGATAAACCCCATATATACCGGGAGTATCCAAAAAAAATAGAGTAGACGTCGCATTAAAGTTTGGATTTGGTCGTT
>CAKZLH010000090.1 GCA_937125285.1 uncultured Balneolaceae bacterium
TTTCGTGTTGAACCGAATAGCTAATGGCCGCTTCACAAACCATCGATGCCGACAATAAACCTGCATTTAAGTAAGGGGATAGTTGAGAGTGAAACAGTACCGAATGCCCACTAGCCATAGCGTCTTCATAGGGACCAAAGGAATGCAATCTGGTATGTAAAAAATGCTCGAGAGCCCTTTGAGCTTCATCGGATGTGACCGCATAAGCAAAGGAGTTGGTTTCGCCGAAATGATGAGGAAACCAATCCTCTATCATGTGTTGGACTTCTAGGGTTACAGCGTCTGGTTCAACCTGAAAAGTAGCTGGAATGGAAAGATTCTTGGGAAGTTTTTTTCTGTTCTCTTTATCGTAATTCCATTCTCCCCCAGCAGGAAGTTCACCTTCCATCAAATATCCTGTTTTTCTTCTCATTTCGCGGTAGAAAAACTCCATGCGCCAACCTGACTTTATACGATCTTTAAACTCATCAATATCCGCTAGAAAAAATGTGTTTTTATAGGTTGTAACGCGATTGGTGTGACTCCGCACCTGCCTCAAGGCTTGTATTGAATCCCATTCATTAGGCTCCATATGGTATAATTTCCAATGCTTATGCTTATCCAGAAGTCTAATGAGACCTTGATCAAATGATTGGGTCGTGCTTTCGTACCAAACAGGATAGCCATTTTGATGACACTCTAAAGCAAAATGTCTCATAGCACTAAGCACAAACATCAACTTTTGCTTGTGGTAGGATCGACTTTGAGCCTTATGTGCCGATTCGATGAACAATAATAGTGGACGCTCTTCCCGAACCCATTCCGGAAAATGATCGACCATTAGCTGATCATGCCACACCAAATAGACCTTGGTATATGACTCAGCTGACCTTCGTGGCAATACTCGGTCGATTTCTCGGTAATAGGGTCGTATATGATTGCTACTATTCAATATTTAAATGGAGTTGGGCTTGTAATCAAGATTTTTTATGATACAGATACAAGTACAAACATCTCTTTTACCTTGGCGTTCCAAGCATGCAACCTTTTGGAAGCTTAGGCGTAAAATTAATCATACCTATTTGAATTTGAAGCAATTTGAAGCAATAGTTCATTGTAAACTCATCAAATCATGAAGAAAAGATTACGTAAGTCAAAACAAACTAAAATACTTGCAGGTGTATGTGGAGGGATATCGGAATATTTAGACTGGGACCCCACATTGGTTCGAGTGCTTTTTATCATTTTGGGTTTTAGCTATGGGTTAGCCGTCGTTCTCTACATTTTACTCGCTATTATTATGCCCGACTAAGCGATAAGTAATGAGTTGGAATTCATTTTCAAGCTTTGCATTTTAAAGCAACCCATTGAATTCATCCCAAAATATGGTCATAGGAATTGTTGGAGATGCCGAGCGAACCGTTGCTTGGGAACGTCATCTCAGACCACATAATATTGTTAGGCAGGTAGTACTTGCGCCTCATGTGCACGACTTAGATCGAGTGGATGCCTG
>CAKZLH010000091.1 GCA_937125285.1 uncultured Balneolaceae bacterium
ACTGTTTACTTAGATAACTACATGTTCTACAATGCCAATGCTATAGATCCAGTTATCGTAACCTTCCGTGTGAACACCTCAACCATGCCAGATACTCTTCGTGAAAATCACTTCATGCAGATTCGAGGCGGTTTCAGTGGTCCAGATGTTGCCGATGCTGCTTCTGCTGGTATGATTACTTGGGATTCGATGTCTCGCCACATGTACAATGAAGGTGGTGATTACTGGTGGGCCGATTTCCCAATGTCGCCAGGTGATACCTTGAATTATAAATTCTGGGCAGGTGTTAGTCCTGATGTGGCGTTAACCAATGGAAACGAAGCTGGTTGGGAAAGTGGCGGAGATAATGTGTTTGTGCTGCCTGCTGACTTTAGTGGTGCCGATACGACCGCAGCTCTACAGTTCTATGAAACTCGAGAAGCTCCCTATCCAACTCATGAAGATAGTATATCTCTATTCTTCCGAGTCAATATGGGGCCTGCTATTAAAGCGGGTAACTTTGATCCTCAATTTGATAGCGTAGGCGTTCGTGGTAGTTTCGACGGATGGACCGATGGTATTATTCTAGAAGCGGGTGCTAACCAGGGGGATAACTTCTTCTTCGAAGGAACTAAGCAACTTTCTCTAGCAGAAGCGGGACCTATCACAGATGTGAACTATAAGTTCATTACCATTTCAAATGGTGAAATCGGATGGGAATCTGACCCAAATCGTAGTTTCACTATGCCAGCGGCAGATTCGACCATTCATTGGGATTACTTCGACAGACTAGGTTTCCCACCATCAAATGCAAATACTGACCCAGTAAAAGTAACTTTCACCGTAAACATGGCTACCTTATTGGATACCTTGCAAGAGTACCACACGGTACAAATTAAAGGGGCTCCAGTTGGTGCTGATGGTGCAAACACTGGTTTAGGTAGCATCATTACTTGGGATACGGGTTCATTAGAGATGACCAATATCGGTGGTGATTACTGGCAGGCAAGTTTTGATATGTCTCCTGGAGATGTTCTTAACTACAAGTTCTGGGCTGGAGTGGATCCTGAAACTCCGTTGATTAATGGAACTGAACAAGGATGGGAGAGTGGAGACAACAATGTGTTTACTTTACCCGCCAATGCAGCCGGAGATACCGTACTTCCAGTACAGTGGTATGAAACTCGCATGAAGCCATTCGAATCTAAGACCGATTCAGTGGGTATTTGGTTCCGTGTGAACGTTGGTGCTGAAGTTCAATTAGATAACTTCGATCCTGAAGTACATACCATGGCTGTTCGAGGAACCCCTGCACCACTTGCTTGGGATGATTCTGCTCCAACCTTAAACTATGAGGGAGCTAATGGAAACAATCATTTCTATGCGGGTGTCATTTACTTTGATGCGGATGACTTAGCAGCTTCTGCTCCTGACAATCGCCCAGCCCAAACCGTGAAGTACAAATTCTTTATGAACAATGGAACCGGTGATGGTGGATATGAGGCAGGCGCCGATAAGTTTGTAACCTTAGGTGCACTTGCAGATACTACCTTCCAATGGGATTATTTCTCTGGAAAACGTCCATCGGATTCTCCAGTTCTTAATACCACACTAAACTTTGAAGTTAACGTGGGTATTTTGGAAGGGCTAGGATACTTTAATTCTTCTATCGATACCGTATTCGCTAGAGGTACCTTCAATGGTTGGGGCCAAAATCAAATGGCATTTAACTCATTCTCTGGTACCTTTGAGGCTTCTAATATCCCTTTCAAAACTACTGTAGGTGCCGATGTTGCCTATAAATATTATGTGAAATGGGATAAATCTCGTGATGATGAGTCTAGTGTAAACTACTTAGCGGGTATCATCCATGATCAGTCTGGATGGGAAGAGCCAAGCGTTACTGGTGGTGGTGACCGTTTATTCTCCATCGTGGACGGTGAAAATCAGCCAAAACGATCAGAATTCTTCAATGGTGTAGAACCAAAAGCCCTTATGACTTCTGCGAATGTAGATGGAGGTTCTATCTCGGTTAATTTTGCCATTGATATGACACCTGCTACGGATAACGCGGCACAACCATTTGATGCATCTAATGATTCGGTTTATCTCTTTGTAGATACTCCTTTCTTTGCCCTTACCAATGGTATAACCGTACCTGGTGATGGTGGCGGAAACTGGTTGACCATATCTGAAGAAGAGCGTGAATCTCTAAGATTTACCGATGAGGATGGTGATATGATTTATACCTTAGCTCTTGAGCTACAATTGCCGACTCTTAACCATATTGGTTTCCGTGTAGCTTATGGTGAGCCTACTTCTGAAGATGGTTCACTATTTGTACATGGATCTGGTTTCTCTGCTGGTCGTAGACATTATCAGTATGTACAGCCTATTGTAGCTGAAAACGGTGCCGTAACTTGGCCAAGTTCGTACACCATGCCAACATTGACATGGAAAATTGATGACTTGGATTGGGAAGCTGCCCCAGATTACAATACTCCAACTACTTCAGCTGAAAACGAAACTGAAGTGGTACGTGAGTTTGCTTTAAATCAAAACTATCCAAACCCATTCAACCCAACGACCAATATCAGCTTTAGTCTAGCTGATGCGGCTCCAGTTAAGTTGACGGTGTATAACCTATTGGGTCAAGAAGTAGCTACACTCATTAGCGGAAAAGTGATGAACGCAGGTACACATAATGTGGCCTTTAATGCGGCATCTCTTTCTTCAGGTGTGTATATCTATCGACTTGAAGCAGGTAGCTTTGTAAGCAACAAGAGAATGACTCTTATTAAGTAAGCATATTAATGAGGGAATCACGCTATATAGGTAGACTGAAGTGGCCTAAGGATTCCCTCTAGTTTATTTGAAAGTCTTATTTCACAGAGGTTTTGACCGACCTCTGTGTACTTAAAAAAATAATTATGTATGGCATCGACCATTTATGACATAGCGGAAAAAGCCGGAGTAAGTATTGCTACGGTTTCACGTGTTTTTAGCCAGAGCAATAATGTTTCTGAAAAGACGCGGGATAAAGTTTTAAAGATTGCTGAGTCTGTTGGCTATCACCCTCAAGCGTATGCGCAGGGTTTGGCGAGTAAGAAATCCAATACCATCATGGCGGTTGTACCTGTGATGTCTAACTACTTTTTTATGGAAATCTTGGGTGGAATACAGGATAAACTTACTAAGCTCGGATATGAATTAACCATTTATAATGTCACAGGCACTGGCGATAATTTTTTTCATCAAGTAGAACATGTGATCCGTAGAAGAGCGGCCGAAGGCTATCTGTTTATTTCGATTCACTTGAATCCCGATAAGTGGGATAGACTTCAAAAATATCCCGTACCTATCACATTGATTGATGAATTTTATGAGGGTTTTGATTCTGTTAGTGTCGATAATGTTCAAGGCGCTTATAAAGCTACAAAAGCATTCATTGATTCTGGTTATCAAAAGATAGGTATGATTTCTGCCTTGGCCTCTTCCAAGCCTATACAGGATCGCATTAAAGGTTATGAATTAGCTTTTGAAGACAGTGATATCGATTTTGATCCTAGCCTTGTGGTAAGTGGTAACACCGATTATAGGGATGGCTTTACGGAAAAAGGGGGGTACGAAGCCATGAAACAGATGATTCAAGAACACCCTAGCTTGGATGCTTGTTTTTGTGCATCAGATATTCAAGCCGTTGGGGCACTTAAAGCTATGGATGATTTAGAAGTTTCTATTCCATTGATTGGTTATGATGACATAGAAATTTCTGAATACATCGGGCTTTCAACAATTCGTCAGCCAATGAGAGACATGGGAGCTATTGCAACCCAAACTCTATTAGAGCGAATGAACAACGATAAAAAAGCTATTTCTCAAACGCTCTACTCTCCACAGTTGATATTACGAAAGTCTACTAATGGTATTCTAAAACATTATTAACCTATTAATCTATTTCCATTCATGTTCAATTATATACGCTCCCTGTTGGCCGTTTTGTTCAGCCTATTGTTAGTCCTAATACTAGCAAATAATACCACACGTGCTCAGGTAGTTACAATCGAACCTAACTTTGCAACTCAGCACGACTCACTAACCGTATACTTTGATGCAACTCAAGGAAATGGAGCATTAGAAGGTTTTACAGGAAGAGTATTTTTACATACAGGCGTTATAACGTCTCAGAGTAATTCGGGTAGTGATTGGAAATATGTTCCTGCAGGTTGGGAGTCCTATCCATCGAACTTGGAAGCTGAGCAAGTAGGTCAAAATCTGTGGAAATTCACCTTTGGCCCCAATGTTAGAGATTTTTTTGGCATTACGAGTACTAGTGAGGAAGTGTTGGAGGTTGCCATGCTATTCAAAGGCACGAGAAGCTTAACTGGGGCACCAGTAGCTGTTGGGCGCGATGTTGGTGACCAAGACATTTTTGTAGAACTTAGTACCGGTGGGGTAGAGGCTAGATTTGTTTTGCCCGTTGCCCCCATCAATCTCATTCAACGGTCAGATTCAGTTTCGATCTTAGGTATAGGGTCAAGCACATCGGGCAACCTGACTCTTTCACTATATCAAGACAATACCCTAGTGACACAGTCAGCAAGGGATTCCATTAGCTACACCTTTATTCCAAGTTCAGATAATGAGCAAACGCAGTTTCAACTCATTGCCTCAGACGGTCAGGGTGTATCCGATACTGCTTCAACCTTAATTGTTGTACGGCCAGATGAACTCTCTAATTCGCCTAGACCAGTCAATACACCAGATGGCATCCACTATATTAGTGATTCAAGCGTCAGATTATCTCTTTTCGTACCGAAAAAAGAATTTATTTATGTAATTGGTGATTTCAACGACTGGAAACCATCCAATGAATATCTAATGAATAAAGATGTTCATACCGAAGACAGTACATGGTTTTGGATAGATATTGAAGGATTGACGCCAGGTAAAGAATATGGCTTTCAGTATTTAGTAGATGGTGAACTACGAGTTGCAGATCCCTATAGCGAGTTAGTTCTTCATCCCGAGGATGATACCTACATTCCAACAGATGTATATCCCAACCTCCCGGACTATCCCTATGGTGAAACAAGTTTTTCGGTAGGTGTTTTGAACCCTGGAAAGGTGGACTATTCATGGAAAACATCGGATTATCAACGCCCAGCCACCGATGATTTGGTTATCTACGAATTACTTCTTCGTGATTTCTTGGAAAAATCGAGTTATCAGACGCTTATAGATACCTTAGATTATCTCGAAAGACTAGGTGTGAATGCTATTGAACTCATGCCTGTAAATGAGTTTGAAGGTAATTTAAGTTGGGGCTATAACCCTTCTTTTCATTTGGCTCTTGATAAATATTATGGTACTCCAGATTCTTTTAAGGCCTTTGTAGATGAAGCTCATGCTAGAGGTATAGCGGTTATATTGGACGTGGTTTTGAATCACGCCTATGGCAGAAGTCCTTTGATTCGATTATGGAATGAGGGCGACTATGGAGCACCTACACCCGATAATCCTTATGCTAATCCGATAGCTAAGCATCCCTATAATGTAGGCTATGACCTAAATCATGAGAGTACGGCTACCCGTTATTTTTCGAAAAGGGTCATGGAATATTGGCTTAGAGAGTATAAAATAGATGGGTTTCGCTTCGATTTAAGTAAAGGTTTTACCCAAGTCGATAATTTAAATGATGTAGGCGCCTGGGGTGCCTATGATGCCTCACGAATAGCTATTTGGAGAGATTATAACGATCACATCCGAAGTGTTGATTCCACCGCATATGTCATTTTAGAACATTTTGCTGATAATAATGAAGAGCGGGCCTTGGTGAATTTGGGGATGTTGGTCTGGGGAAATATGAACCATGGATACAATCAAGCAACCATGGGATATAATTCCGATTTACGAGGTGTACTGGCTAGTCATAGAGGATTTTCTTCCCGCAGATTGGTTGGTTATATGGAAAGCCATGACGAGCAATGGTTAATGTTTAAAAATATCGCATTCGGAAATTCTTCAGGGGATTATAACATAAGAGAATGGTCAACCGCTTATGAGAGAATGAAATTGGCCGGTGCTTTCTTTTTTACGCTCCCTGGACCTAAAATGATGTGGCAATTTGGAGAATTGGGCTATGGGTATGGAGATGCTGGAGAACAATGCCTAAATGACCAAAGTTATTGCCCGTCTATAGCGCCAGGTAGAACCGCTGTAAAACCTATAAGGTGGGATTATCGAGAAGATGCTCAAAGGTATGGAATTTACGAGGCTTGGAGTAATTTGATTAAACTGCGTAAAGCATCGAAGGCCTTTACAAATCCAGATACTTTTAGTCATGAGTTACAAACGACCGTAAAATTTATTCGGCTTTCTTATGAGGATACGAAAGTGGTCATCGTAGGTAACTTTGGAGTAACAAGCGTTACGGGCAACGTAGCTTTTCCTGAAGATGGTATTTGGTATAATTATTTAGCCAAATCAGAAATAAATGTTCAAAATGGGGTTGAACAAATGGAGTTAGGACCTGGAGAATATTTCATCTTTACGAATCAGGACTTTTCATCTTTGGTTACTTCAGCTGAAACTCATAGGGAGTCACAACCCATTGAATTTGGTTTGCAGCCTAGCTATCCAAATCCATTCAACCCGAGTACTCAAATTAATTTCAACCTCGATCAGGCAGGTTGGGTGGAACTTAGTGTGTATGACTTACTGGGTAGAAAAATCCATGTACTTGTAGAAGGGCCTCTTTCTGCAGGCTATCATGATTACCGATTTGATGCGAGTACGCTTTCTAGTGGAACCTATGTCGTTAGACTTGAGCAGGGCGGGAAGGTTTCTTCACAAAAAATAACCCTAATTAAGTAATTGTAATGGGTACGTTTAATACTAAATGTAAGGTTTCATTCTACCCATGGGCTAGGATTTCTGTACTATCAATGGTTGCACTTAATTTATTATTGGGCTGCGAACTAAGCTCGCAAAGCGTGGGAAGTGACACCAAGGGGTTGTTATCACCCATCGTACTTTCCGATACCACCCATATTTATTGGGCGGACTATTTTTGGGAGCCCCAATCGGTGCAAATTTTAGAATTACCCCAAGGCATTGAGCATCTTCAATTAAATGAGTTAGAATCTATACTCATGGGTAAAATGAAGGAACCTATGGGTCTTTTAACGGTTGAAACAGGGGGTCAAACCGTTGATTTAGTGCTTAAAAACAGTGAGCAGGAAGAAATACTGTTTCGATACCCCGATCCTAATAAAGAATTTGCTCTGGTTCAAATTAAGGGTGAAATGAATGGGTGGAATACCAATGCTCACCCCATGAACTATAGCAACGGATACTGGCAAACAACCATCCCAATGGAAGCGGGTGTATATGCCTATAAATTTGTAGTGGATGGGGAAGAGTTAATTGATCCTAAGAACTCAGTTACCACTCCCAACGGTTTTGGCTCATTTAATTCTGTGATTGAAGTTGGAGAGCGAGAGGAATACCCACCTGTTTTGATTCCAACCGAACAAAATGGTAAAAGCATTACCGTGCGTTTGGAATCGTATTTACCAAAAACGGATGTGGTTTATCAAACTCAGGACTATTCCGTACGGGCTCTTTGGGAAAATAGCGAGTTAGAGGTTCGGAATACAGGGTACTATTGGGAAATCGACATACCGGAACAAGCTGCTGAATTATCCCGATCACATATAAGACTGTGGCTTTCTTCCCCTACGGAAGCACTACACGAGTTAAAGCTTCCACTTCAGCAAAATCAAATTATTAGCTCCACCGATCAACTTAACAGAAACGACCGGGCGGCTTGGAATATGTATTTCGTATTTTTGGATCGCTTTAAAGATGGCAATCCAGAAAACAACAGAAAAGTTGATGATCCGGATATCCACCCCTCGGTTAATTATTATGGTGGTGATCTACAAGGACTTAGCCAGAAGATAGCATCCGGGTATTTCGATTCACTTTCCATAAATACTTTATGGCTTTCTCCCATCATACAGAATCCGGAAACCGCTTATGGCCTATGGGATGAAGGAGGAGTCATGAGTAAATTTTCGGGCTATCATGGGTATTGGCCTATTTCTTCAAGCCGAATTGATGATCGCATGGGTACGCGTGAAGACCTGGAACAACTCATTGAGATGGCCCATGCTCATAACATGAATATCCTTCTGGATTATGTGGCTAATCATGTTCATGAAGAGCATCCTGTAATGGAGCAACATCCGGATTGGAAAACCGACTTATACCTTCCCGATGGCCGTATGAATACGCAGCTTTGGGACGAAGAGCGGCTTACGACCTGGTTTGATACCTTTATGCCTAGTCTGGATTTTTCTAAGCCAGAAGTGGTTGAAGCTATGTCTGACTCGGCGCTATACTGGGTGAGCGAATTTGACATTGACGGGTTCCGCCACGATGCAACCAAACACATCCCTCTTGAATTCTGGCGAACGTTAACCAAGAAGATTTTGGAAGAAACTCAGAATGACCCAGGTCGAAGTTTCTATCAAATTGGAGAAACCTATGGAAGTCGCCCTTTAATATCTAGCTATGTGCGCAGTGGATTATTGGATGCTCAGTTTGATTTTAGTCTTTTTGATGCTGCTCAGGCTAGTTTTGGGCAAGGAGAATCATTCACTTCTTTGGCTCAGCAATTACAAGAAAGCCTTCGTTACTACGGTATGAACAATGAAATGGGGGTTATCTCAGGGAATCACGACAAGGCTCGATTTATCACACTAGCAAGTGGAGAAGTTCGATGGGATGAGGATGCTAAGCTAGCGGCTTGGACTCGAGAGATTCCAGATCCATCAGAAGAGGGATATCAACGCCTAAAAATGATGCACACATGGATATTCACCGTGCCTGGGATTCCTGTGACCTATTATGGGGACGAATTCGGTCTTCCTGGAGCAAATGACCCAGATAACAGACGTTGGATGAAATTTGACGACTATACTTCCCTTGAGGAACAAACCTTAGATCACTACACTCGATTATCTAAGTTGAGGGCCAAACATTTGGCGTTGCAGTATGGGGCACTTCGTTTTCAACACATCTCCGAGGAGCTACTCATTTATGAGCGGACTTATTTTAACGAGTCTATTTGGGTATTCTTTAATTCTTCAGAAAAACCAATATCCGTAGAATGGGAACATCCATTTACGGGAGACTTGGAACAAATGACCATACCTTCCTTGGGTTCGGAGCTAAAGATTTATGAACTCTAAGCTACCAAACATCACATACCGATAAAACCTATTAAGCCGTAAAAAATTAATACATCACTATAGTAAACGAGATCTGATATGAATACTATTTCAAACATAAAAAAGACACTCTGGATACTTGGATTGTTGGTAAGTCTAAGTACACTGGCTTGCACTACTTCGCAACAGGCCGACCATTCTTTAACCCCTGTGTCTAAAATCACTCAACCAGAGTGGTCCAAAAATGCGAATATTTACGAAGTAAACGTTCGTCAGTATACGCCTGAGGGTACCTTTAACGCCTTTGCAGAACATTTACCAAGACTCCATGAGATGGGGGTTGATATCCTATGGTTTATGCCTATTCACCCCATTGGCGAAATTAATCGAAAAGAGAATGAGAACAGTATGGGTAGCTATTACTCGGTTCAAGATTACAAAAAAGTGAGTAGTGACTATGGAACGGAGGAGGACTTTCGAGCTTTGGTGGCTCAAGCCCATGAGCTCGGAATGAAGGTGATCATCGATTGGGTGCCTAACCACACTGCTTGGGACAATCCATGGACGGCCAACAAGGAATGGTATGTACTAAATGAGGAAGGTTCATTTATTCCGCCTTTAGGAACCGATTGGACCGATGTTATTCAATTGGATTATTCCAATCAGGAAATGCGGGCGGCCATGATTGAGGCTCTAAAGTATTGGGTTCAGGAGTTTGATATTGATGGGTATCGTTGTGATGTAGCAGGTAAAGTCCCCACAGATTTCTGGGTGGAAGCAAATGCGGAATTAAATGAAATAAAAGATGTATTTATGCTTGCAGAAGATGGAGAGCCTGAGTTACTCATTGAAGCATTTGACATGAACTATGCTTGGGAATACGCACATATCATCCGACAAATTGCGGCGGGAGCCATGGGTTTTGATCGCCTAGATTCTTTACTAGCCGAAGATGCTAAGAAGTTCCCTGAGAATAGCTATCGAATGTATTTCACCTCCAATCACGATGAAAATTCTTGGAATGGAACCGATATTGAAATGTACGGTGAGAACTTTCAAAATTTTGCTGTTCTTTCGGCCACCATCGATGGAATGCCTCTGATTTATAGCGGTCAGGAATCGGTGCTGGATAAACAATTACTCTTTTTTGAAAAAGATGAAATCGAATGGAAAACCTATGAACTAGTTCCTTTTTATACAGCACTTTTGGATCTGAAAACCAGAAATGAGGCTTTGTGGAATGGAAGTCATGGGGCTAATCCTAAGCGAATTGCTTCCCCTGAGGGTAGCTATGCCTATCATCGAACCAAAGGCGATAACGCAGTTTTTGTCGGGTTGAACAACACGAACCAGCCCCTACAAATCTCTATGCCTCTCTCACAAGGTCGTGAGTATAAGGTGCTGGGTCAAGATCAAGAGGCATTTGTAGCCGACGCCGAAAATATCATTGAATTGGGCGCCCATTCATGGGTTGTTTTCAGCACCCATTAACCATAGTTAGTAATTAAAATTGAATTCGGAGTAAATCATGAGTCTAACAAGACCTAATCTACGTAGAGCCGATATCTGGAACATGAGTATGGGCTTTTTGGGTATTCAAATGGGGTTTGCACTCCAAAATGCGAATGCCAGTCGTATATTACAGACCTTTGGGGCAGATGTGGAACATTTGTCTTGGTTCTGGTTAGTAGCACCCATTACGGGTATGATTGTTCAACCAATTGTGGGGCACTATAGCGACAACACATGGACTCGACTAGGTCGTCGAAGACCCTATTTTTTAGCCGGGGCCGTACTTGCTAGTTTAGGGCTTATTCTAATGCCCAATGCAGGGATGTTTGCGGCTTTTATTCCAGCATTATGGGTGGGAGCCGGTATGCTCATGATTATGGATGCTTCTTTTAACATAGCCATGGAGCCTTTCCGAGCCTTAGTAGCCGATAAGTTGCCCAGTTCACAACGAACACTGGGTTTCTCGGTTCAAACCGTTTTGATAGGAATTGGTGCCGTTGTGGGTTCTTGGTTGCCTTATGTACTAGCGGAGTGGTTTGGATTAGGTAAATCCGCATCGGCAGGTGAAATTCCTGTGAACTTAATTATTTCCTTTGTAGTAGGTGCGGCTATCTTGATTGGTTCCATTTTGTGGACGGTGGTAACTACGGATGAATACACCCCAGAGCAACTCGCTGATTTTGACGAGGAAGATGAACCTGTAGAGTCGAACGAAAAAGCATCTTTGGCTGATATTTTCAAAGATTTTGCCAATATGCCCGATACTATGAAACAATTGGGTCTAGTACAGTTTTTCTCCTGGTTTGCGCTGTTTTCCATGTGGGTTTTTACCACTCCTGCGATTGCCGAACATGTGTTTGGAGTGGCTAAAGGTGACGCAAGTTCGGATCTTTTTCAAGAAGCCGGCAATTGGGTAGGGGTGATTTTTGGCGTATATAATGCAGTTTCGGCTGTTTTCGCTTTCTTCTTACCTAAAATAGCGGATTCTCTAGGACGTAAAAAGACACATGCGGTTTCATTGGTGCTGGGTGGCTTAGGTCTAATTTCCATCTATTTCATTCAAGACAAATATTGGTTGTTACTTTCGATGGTGGGTATAGGTATCGCTTGGGCTAGTATACTGGCAATGCCGTATGCTATACTTGCAGGATCTATTCCAGCTAAGAAGATGGGTGTGTATATGGGGATTTTTAATTTCTTTATCACCTTCCCTCAAATAGTAAATGGTGTAATAGGTGGTCCTATTGTGAAGCACTTTTATGGAGGAGAAGCCATTTGGGCTCTAGTGACGGCTGGAATCTTTATGATATTGGGTGCATGGGCGGTCATGCGAGTAAATGATGTGGATGCTACCACTCAAAACCCATAAAAGACCAAAGGCTGGGGCAACCTACAGGGTTTCGCTTATAGCGATATCACTTTTTACCTATGCCTTATTAGGTAGTATCACCTCTATAACCCCAAAAATCCAAGCCCAAGCTCCCGAATGGAGTCAGGGGCTTATCTGGTATCAGATTTTCCCCGAGCGATTTCGCAACGGTGATTCATCTAATGATCCTAATCGAGAACGCGCTAGAGGCCCTGAAGGCTGGCACATTCAAGATTGGGGCAGTGATTGGTATGCTCGCGCTGAATGGGAGACAGAAGCTACCGACCGTTTTTATGACATTGTACGGGAGCGTCGCTATGGGGGAGATCTTCAGGGTGTGATAGATAAATTAGATTATCTGAAAGAATTAGGGGTGGGGGGGATTTATTTCAATCCGGTATTTGATGCGCAATCTATGCACAAATATGATGCTACTTACTACCATCATATCGACCGCAATTTCGGTCCTAATCCATCTGCTGATGTACAGTTGTTTTCAGAAGAAGATCCCTCGGATCCTACAACATGGCAATGGAGCAGTGCCGATTCCCTCTTCCTGAAGCTTATTCGTGAGGCACATAGTAGAGACATGAGAGTGATTATCGATGGAGTGTTTAATCATACCGGTACCGAGTTTTGGGCCTTTCAACACGTAATTAAACATCAACAGAATTCTCCTTTTAGGCACTGGTATAACATTCTGTCTTACGATGATCCAGAAACCATTGAAAATGAGTTTGATTATGAAGGTTGGTGGGGATTCAAAGGCCTACCGATTTATCAGGAAACGGATGGAAATCTACATCCCGATGCCAAAGCACACATCCTTGCTATAACCCAACGCTGGATGGACCCCAATGGAGACGGGGATCCATCTGATGGGGTAGACGGGTGGCGTTTGGATGTGGCATCCGAAGTAGGCGTCCCATTCTGGCGAGAATGGCATGAGTATGTTCGCTCCATTAATCCTGATGCTTATACTACGGCTGAAATTTGGGACCAAAAAGCCCTCGATTATGTTGGAGACTTTTTGTTCAGCTCCGTTATGAATTATCCGTTCGCATTTGCTGCTAAAGGATTTTTTATTGATCAGAGTATTAGCAGCCAAGAACTTAGTTCACGACTTTTGGCCTATCAAAAACAATTTCCTACAGGGTATGACCATAGCCTGCAGAATCTGTATGATTCTCATGATACCCCTCGAATAGCAAGTTTGATTAAAAACCCAGGAGCCCCTTATAATCCCGACCGCTATCCGGATGATACCTATTCACTAGAAGCATTAGATGATGCCGAATTTAAACTCTTAACGCTGATGGTGGGCTTTCAATTTAGTTGGACGGGAGCACCCATGGTCTATTATGGAAACGAAGCAGGCATGTGGGGGGCAGATGATCCGGACGACCGAAAACCTATGGTTTGGCCCGATATCGCCTTTGAGCCTGAACA
>CAKZLH010000092.1 GCA_937125285.1 uncultured Balneolaceae bacterium
TGTCGTGTTCGATGAATAAAAAATTGCCGAGATAAGTCAACTCCAAACGCTTCATCAATCGCTTCTGAGCCCATTAAAAAGCCAATTAATCCAGCCCAAGTAGCCGTTGGGTTGTCCGAATCCCAACCGCATAAGCTACCAATTTGAATCGTTTGTTGGAGATTGCCTTCACCGTAGTAAAGGCTAATCAAACTAGCGGCAAAATTGATACCGGCGGCAAAACACCCATTACAATAGAGTTGTTGTGAACTCATATCATACCCGCCTTTTTGTTGAAGCTGATAGGTAGCGTAAATAGAATCACGGGCAGCTTCCCAAGGTATTCCAGAGTTATAGAGCTGGGTTACATAATCGAACATATGAGCGGGGTATTGCTCGTCTGGTAGATAGCTGCGAGCCTGAAGTGCGGATTGTAATAGAATCTGAGCGCGATTGGCCTCAGATATTCGACCATTGGCCTGCAAGGTGGCACCGGCACTTAGCGAGAACATGGTCACGTAAAATTGCGCAATGTCCTCTGCTTCTTCTCTTGCCACGGTTTGAATAGGTAACTGAGCCATCGCACGTGCCAAATCAGGCTTTCCGGGTGCATATAGTCCAAAAATTTCGGTGGTTAGTTGTGCATCAATCATCTCATAATGCTCGTTGTTTTCAGGTTTGCCCGTTTCAGGAGGAAGCCATCCTTCCCGCATTAAATCAAAGGCTCTCTGATTAGAAACCCATAGATAATTTTCCTCTTCCGATGCAATGTGTTGTAACCATCCTTCTCGAATTTGTTCCGGACTCAGCATCGGATTTTGGTTCTTGAGGATGAGATGCTGATACATGTATTCTAGATCGGTATCGTCATCGGCACCCCAGATTTCATCACCGGTGCGAAGTACAAAATCGATGGTTGGTGAGATTCGGCTAGGCACTCCTTCATCCCAAATATTTGGTTGATCGGGCCTGCCCCAATCTTCCCGGGTATAGAAAGACCCGGTTTGAATAGACCCTAGGTTCCCAATTTTATCCATCTCGGTTATTAAGCCGGTCCAATTACCTATCGAAGTAGCCAACCAAAAACCCTCCAATCTGTCAGCATAATCTTCACGGTCGATATCCCATGTAATCGAACTATCCAATTCGCCTAAATGGGTAGCTTTCATACCTTCTGTTGAGGTATCCCTTTGGCAGCTGAACACCACCAATACCCACGCTATAACGAAATACTTACTCATAGGAGGTTATTTTACGAGCATCATTTTACGTGTTTCAGAAAATTGCCCAGGGACTTCCATGCGGTAAAAATACATTCCTGAAGCTAAATCCGAAGCGTCAAAACGTCGAGAATGAACTCCAGCGGGAAGATATCCATCGGCCAATAGCTGGACCACTTGGCCTAAATTATTATAAATACGCAGTTGCACATAAGAGGACACAGGTATAGAAAATTGTATAGTGGTTTTCGGGTTGAAAGGATTTGGATAGTTTGCTTCCAAACTAAAATCTGTTGGAATGCTGGCCTTATTTAACCCTTCATTTCCAACCAGATCACCATTTACCAAGCCAGGACTTCCCCCAAGTTCACTGGAATTTTGCCAGTTATCTGCTATACTATTGTCATAACTCGTATTTTTTAATGCCACACTGTAACCTTTTCCATCGGCGTTCAAGGGCCATGGTGCATAGTCGAAATACTGAAGCGAATCCACCAATTCACCGAATGGATTAAATAAGCGAAGCTGGTCACTACTCCCCGATAAACCAAAATCCATTTGACCTAAAATGCGAGCGTTATGGGAATACACCGTTCGAAACAAACTACTATCCCGAGTAATCACCGCATATTCCCCTGGGGCTAACACCGTAGGTTCCGGGAACACAAGAGCGTGAGTATCGTCATTATCTTTGAAAACCCAGTTCGTCAGGTCTATCGGATTAGAGTTGGCATTATGCACTTCAACCCAATCGTCGGAGTTCAGATTATCCGAGGCATTGTACATGAATTCATTAATTACAACGGTTGCGGTATCACTACTGGGAGCAAAAATTGCTTCAATAGTTTGTCCTGCTTGTATGAAAATTTCCGGATCTGTACTCTGAACATCTCCCGTCCACTCCACAAATTCATAGCCAGCTTTCGGAAGTGCTTTAACAGGAATGTCTATGTTAGAAAAATAGTCACCTGACCAGTAGGGGGCATGTATGGTAAGGCGATTAATACGAAGGACTCCGAAGTCGGTCGTTGAGTTTTTTAATACCGTTGATTTCATGGCGCCAACCCCCAGAGGACCATTTTCATCGGTGAAAAATTGCTCAATATAGTGAGGCCGTTCACGTGCAAAATTTTTGAGCTGGGTAATTTGATCATACCACCCACCAGTGGATCCTCCCCAAGCCCCACTTCGAGTAACATTCGCCATATGACGAGGTATTTCACGGTAAATTAAACCGGCCAGAGAATCAATAACGGTATTTGCATGAGAGGGTTTAAAGGAGCTATTCATCAAGTCGGCCATTCGATTTGCAAAAGCATCTCGGAAGAGGGGGCTATCAAATAATTGTCTAAAAAGCAGTGTAGACCAAGATGGATTTGGCCAAGCCGGACCGTTCGGTTCTAAGGCAAATGTGAGGGTATTATGCCATGCTTGACCACCATAGCTAAGGCCAAATCCAAAATCGGTATCATACAGAATCCAACGCCATTTACCAGAAGGATGCTGACTTTTCCATAGCTTCGTATTATTTCCGGGCCAATCGGTATTGGCATAATAGATTTGAGCTGCCACATAATCGATGTAATTGTCCATGTCCATCATGTCATGCACGCGTTCATATAAGGCAGGGAATACCAATAAATTTCTCTGAACATAGTCGATAAGCGCATCATAATCATCGACGGAACCGTTTGAGGCGGCAAAATAATTCAACCCGGATCCATTATAGAGCAAATCAACTTCATCGGGTTCAACACGACCATTTGAGGCTACATAATGCTCGTTTATCTTTTCACGGATGTTGTGAATTCCCCAGTACTCTCCGTTTAGGTAAACCACGGCGGGTTGAAATCCGAGCCCATCAATTTCAGTGTCTTGAACCAGGGTTTGCATAAGACCGTCACGAAACATGGAATGACCTTGAGAACTAAAATCATTACCGGAGTTACGGAGTACAATGGACTCAAATTGGGTAATATCCTTATCCTTGAAAAAGCGATAATCAACTTCCCCCAAACCGTACTCGGATCGAAAGAAAATAGCAAGCGATTTCATGGCATTGAGGCGACTCCATCCTCCAAAAATTTTCGCCCCTGCACCGGTATCAAGTTGTTTCATTTTTTCTTGGTCATAAAATTCAAACCCAATCGGTATTTCCCAGTCTTGATTCCAATTTGCATTATCATGGCCATTTCCACCCGTTCCATTCGTTCCTACTACATATATCCCCTTATGGTCACTCCAGAGGTTTTCGGGATCGGTGCTAATGGATATCACGGGTAACTCATGGTTTTCATTAATAAAATAAGTTTCCGTTTTAATATCGCTTGGTAGAGCACCTTCCTCAAGGGCTCGAAAACGGATGACTACCGTAGAGTCAATCTCGATTCCCTGATCGGTAAGTTGAGGTGAACGTGTGGTGGGTATACTACCATCCGTTGTGTAATAAATAGGGGCAATGGATTGTGTTTGGTCCCCATTTTGAGGATCCCATGAAAGGGTAAACGTTTCAGTAAAAAACCCGCCTGAGTGGGATAGTTCAGGTTTAGCTAACCGTTGTGTATAGGCCTGAGTGTTATTGATGCGCCCGGGAGTGGTTTGAATAAATATCCCCGTGTTATTGGAGTTGGCGATCCGGCCAAAACTTTCGTTGGCTTTTAGCTCAGGATAAGACAGGCTGTCTAAAACCGTATTATTTTCATCTGATAGATAGACCGTTTCACCCACAGAGCTGAGTTTGAAATTGGTATGAATGGCCCCATTTTGCTCATTAGGAATCTCAATGTCCGAAGAAAGTCCCGCGGAATGATCTTGAATACCATGATATCCAACGGTCAAAAAGGGTATTAAACTTAGATCGGAACTCCCTGAGCTATGATTGTGAACTTGAATGGCTAAGACATTGGACCCAGGGTTTAATAAATGGAGGTAATCATTCAGATTTATCGGCTCTAGCGAGTTACCATAAGGTAATTTGGGTTCGGTATAACTATCGGCTGGCTGATTATAGGCCAGTGGAGCGTCACCACTTATATTTGCTCGGCTTACTTCCGTGCCATTAATGTAGGCCACGTAGGCATCATCATAATCTACATGTAAGAATAGATTCCATAGGTTAGTGGTATCTTCTATGCTAAAATGACTTCTTGTGAATACTGAAAGTGTGGCTTCAGGAACGGTTGTATTATCATCTCCATCGCCATAACCAATACCAAAAACACCTGTATTCCAGTTAGAATCATCAAAGTCTTTTTCTATCCAACGACGAGAAGTGACGGCATTTGGAAGGATGTACTTCGTGTTTGAACCCTTTTTAATAATGGTTTCCCAACTTTGAATGGCATGGGATCGGTTTTTGTCTGATGCAAATACAAGCATATAACCAAAGGCCGCTAACTCGGCTTCAGGCAATGGAAATTTACTTAGATCTTGAGCGTCATCACTTAGATATAATCCACTTAGCGAGATGGCCGTATCCGTCGGGTTATGCAACTCAATCCAATCCGAATAATCGCCATCTTCATCCTGTAGTATACTGGCATTATCGGCGCTTAACTCATTAATACGAATTTGAGCATAGCTTGATTCCTGGATGGCAAACCCAATCAATACTACATAGGTAATAGACAAAAATAACGGCCGCATCACTATTTATTTATCCCTTTTTCATATAGGTATAATGTACATAAAAAAAGCCTCAAACCGTAAGGAGTGAGGCTTTGATATTAATTTAGTGCGGCTTTTTATCCGGCTAAATCTTTTAATGCATTTGCAAGAGCCGTTACTTTTTCTGGATTACCAGAATTGGTGGCTTTTGCAGAAACGTTGGTAGCTAAATCCTGTAGGAGACTTGCTTGCTTGCGTGCACTCGCCACTTCAGCTTGTGCAATGCTTTGCCGGATTTCCATGATTTCTGCATCACTTAATTGACCGTCACGGTCCAACTGATCCACATAGGCTTTGGCTAAATGGAAGCTTGCAGGCCATGTTATCTTTGGCTGACCTTGGGCATTTAAATAGTCCCAAGTAACGGTTTTAGCTGCTGCGATTTCATTTTCGGTCATGAAAGGGCTAGGAGTAAGAGCAAATACATCCAAACCTCTAGCGATTTCAGAATTTACAATGACTCCATTGTACCAGTACACGCTCCAGCTTCCACCCATAGACATAGATTCGCCAGAAACGGGACCGTAATCATGGAATGCAATCTCTACTGGATTCGCAGGGTCGGTAAAATCAAAGATAGAAATACCACCTTGATACCAAGATTGTACCATGATATCACGACCAGGAACTGGAATTAAAGAACCGTTATGAGCTACACAGTTTTCATAAACTGTTTGAGCGGCAGGCATCTTGTAATATTCATGAAATACCATTTTACCATTTTCAATGGTGAAAATAGCATTCGCACCCCATTCCATTGGATCGGTATCACGACATTTTGGTGCTCCACCGCCGCCCCACTCATCGGTGAAGATTACGGTTTTTCCATCGTTGCTAAAGGTAGCCGAATGCCAGTATGCGAAGTTTGAATCTGCTACGGCATCAATTCTCACAGGATTTGCGGGATCAGAAATATCGAGAAGCAATCCATATCCCTCACAAGCGCCACCCGCAAGACCAATCTCTGGATATAAGGTGATATCGTGACATTGGTCAGGACCTCTGCGAGCGGCAACATCATCCTCGCCACCGCCAAACATTTCATCGATAATTGACTGAATATTGGTACGTAAGGTGGTAGAATCCTCTGCAGTTGGCGCGCCTTCTCCACCTCGTTCTTCTACGATATTGGCCAATAGTCCTTGGACAAAACGTCCAGGAAGTACACGCTCAGTACCGCCTCTTTTGTATGTAAAAGCTCCGGCTGCTTTAGCGGCTTCTAGAGCTGCTAAGTCGGCGGGTGCTAAACCATGTGTAGGAGGTGCTTCTAGATCTTCGAATATTCTAGGTGAACTAACAATGGCTGCATCTTGTGGGCTGTCGAGTGGTACTTTGATAACCTCGATACGGAATAGGGCAGAATTAGGGTCTTCATTGGGTTGAAGATCAGAACAACCAGGAAGCTCCTCGTCTGGGCGAACTACATAAGAACCCGAAACATAGACATAGATATTTTCATTGTCGTTTGGATCTTTTAGTACCGAATGAGTGTGTGAGCCACGACAAGTTTGTACGTTCGCGATATACTCAGGATTTTGGATATCAGTGATATCGAAAATACGAATTCCACGAAGTCGAACTTCACTTACCGCTTCCCGAACGCCTTGCGTGCCACAGTCGATTCTTCCTTCAAGTCCTTCACCAGATACAAAAAGTAGATTTCCATATACAGAAACATCACTTTGTGAAGCAGGACATTCGTAGTCTTTTACCAGTACAGGACTAGCAGGATTACTAATATCCCATACAATTACTCCGTTGTAATTTCCTTGAATGGCATAATTACCTTTGAAAGCTAAATCAGAGTTGGTTTTCCCGATGAACTTTTCAGGTGGAGGAGTTTGAGATAAAACCTCCAAGTTCCAAGCAGCCTCTTCAGCGTCGAATAGACCAGCTGAAAGTCCTACCCGAGGATCCGGAGATGGAATAGTGGCCTCTGATAGAGGAGCCACTTCAGGTGCATTCACAGGCGCCATGGCTGTTTCTTGAGAAGAGCTACAACTCATAAACGTAGCAACAGCAAGAACACCCATCCAAAGTGCCGATGAAACACGATTCTTTTTCATAAGTAGTGTCATTGATTTTATTTTAATGATGGTTAATTGTTTTGTTTAAACGATTTCTAGTAAAAAAGTTGGGATTAAATTTTAATCACCCAAACCCATTAATTCCATGAGCATGACTCGCATGCGTTCAATTTCTGTGGTTTGATCCACATTAATTTCACCCGCTAATTTCCCAATTTGACCCTCTTGAGCCGCACCATCGGTTTCTACCAAATCTTTAACCATGATAATAGCACCGGTATGATGCTGAATCATGTAGGTGAGAAATAACCGGTCGAATTCAGATCCTTTGGCGCGAGCCAATTCCTCTAATTGCGCCTGAGTTAACATGCCCGGCATACTCGAATGGTCGTGCATCCCCATGTGATCCATAGAACCCATGCCTTCGTGCATATCGTGGCTCATGGCCTCGTTGCCATGCTTTTCTTCCTCGCCATGTTCCATGCTTTCATGCATGTCGTGGCTCATGCCCTCGTCGCTATGCTCTTCTTCCTCGCCATGTTCCATGCCTTCATGCATGTCGTGGCTCATGGCTCCAGAGCCGTGCATTTCCATATAATGGGCGTTATCCATGTACGTTCCATGCTCATTAAAGTGATGAACGGCATGTGCAACTTGCTCTGGGTCAAATTGAAGAAGTGGTTCCGTACCGGCTGTGATTATTAATTGAAGGCCATCTATAGTCACTTGAGGTACGGTTTGCCCACGATCCGCTAACCATCGCTGCATGATGTTGATTTCATCTTTTTGGGCATTGATAATACGTTTGGTAAGGGTGGTTACCGCTGGGCTAGCTTCATTTTCGGTAGCCATACTAGACATGATCAATGCTTGTGCATGATGACCGATCATACCAGACATAAACTCAACATCCGCATCGGTAAAAAGCATTTTAACACTGTCTCTGTGCGCCCAAAATAGGTCACTTAAATCGCTTCTTTCGGATCTGTCGGGTTGTTGTGAATGGGTAACTACCTCCGTTGAAATAGGCTCATCTACTGAATTAGCATTCTGAACCATTGAAGAGGTACTACATGCCGTCAATAGTATAAAACTACTTAAGACCAAGAAAGGAATTCGGATTTCACGGATCATAAAAGTACTAGGATAGATTAGGTATGTTTCTCAGATTGATTCTCTTAATCAATAGCAAATATGCTGCATTATTTCACCGAGCATATCTAGATGGCATGTCAGTTAACAGCATTACTAATCGAGATTAAGAGGCTATAGAATATATAAAACATAAGATAATCCACGAAACCCAAAGTGCCTTGTAAAAAAATACAAAGATGAAGTATTCATCTCCTGATGAATAGTGTAGACCTATTCGTGTATCTAAGCATAGAATACTTATTATTAATACTAGAAATAATATTATAGAATAAGCAGAAAAGAATCCCCATTAGAAATGTAACTTTAAATAAAAAAAGATAGATACTATAGTAAAGATGTATATTTTTGGATTAATATTAAATATTCAATATCATATAACTATCAGTTAAAATCTTTAAAAAATATTTCCAACAGAATAATGGATATTAAATTCGTAAAAAGGTCAGTTGTTAAGTCATCCAAAAAACGTTCTTCAAAATTTAAACCCTTACTTGAAGCCATTGAAAAACTGAAGCCTGGAGGGCAGGCAATTGAGGTTCCTTATACTAATGACAAGGCTATAAATTCAATGAGAACAGCCGTTTATCAATTTTGTCGTCAAAAAGATTACACGGTAAAAAGCAGAAGAGATAGCACAAATAAAAAAATCTATTTTTATAGAGATAAGTAAAAGACTTATGTGTTACTCCATTGAAGATATCTACCTCTAACATCTTCAATATGTTTGTCTAAGAGTTCTTCCTTCCAATCATTTGTTGAGATAGGGGGATGCACATAAGCAGTGATTATACCTGAGGTTGTAAATATAGAACCTCCTCTGCTAAGTGAAGCATTACCATCGAAGAAGATAGGTACAATGGGATAGGATAAGTCCAAGGCCATTCTGAAGGCTCCTTTTTTGAAAGCCCCTATGGGCATTTCATGTTTACGCGTACCTTCTGGGGCAATAAATATAGAATAACCATGCTTTTGGACCCTTTTATAACTTTCTTGAAGGGTTTCTATCGCTTTTTCTCGGTTTTGTCTCCTGATGAATATTTGACCGGTTAGCCTGCCAAGCAAAAAGAAAAATGGGAAGTATTGTAATTCCCATTTTGCCACGAATCGAACTTTTTTAATACCAAGAGCTAGAATGGTAAGTATATCCAATGTGCTGGCATGATTGACGATATATATAGCCGGGTGGTCTAATCTTCCTTGGTTTACCAATCTAATATTGAATGTGATCCCCAATATCCATAGAATAAATCGGGCAATCGGCGGAGCTAGTTCTTCTATAAACCAGTTGCTTAAGCGGCCAAAACTAAGAATAAGTAATACGCTAAGAATGGGAATTAGGAGCGTAAATAAGGTCATAAATAGTATGATTCCAACTAAACTACGTAGATAATCATACCACCTAAGATTGGGTTGACTAGTGTTCATTATTCTCTAAAAGCATCCATTAAATGGATTAATTTTTGTTCTTTAGGATAATACTCAATTAAATCGAAGCGAACGCTTCGATGGCTCATATTTTTTTTACAAGCCCAATATTCATAGGCTAAAAATATACGCCTCAACTGATCTGCTTTTAAATGTTCCCTAGCCGTACCATAGGCTTTTGACCTGCGTGCTTTCACTTCTACAACGACAAGATAAGGATCAAGTTCGGCGATAATATCTATTTCATACCGGTGTACTTTCAGATTTCTCTCTAGTATGGTGTACCCATTAGATAAGAGATATTGCGTGGCCATTTCCTCTGCAATTGTACCAAGATTTGGTGTTTTCAACCCGTAGAACCTCCTATGAACGACTTACAGTAACAAACGCGAGTTTCTTACATTCACGCGCTAGTTACCTAACATTATACTTTATATATAGGAGCTGCGGGAATTAGACTACTTACTTTTATCTGAAGTAGGCTTTAGTAAGTCGCTTACGCGTTCCTTGGCCTCAACAAAACGAACCAATTGCTTGAGTAAGCTCAAATTTTTCTTAGTAATAAATGGCAGTAGGGCATCGGTAAACCGTTCGAACATAACCAGAAAGTCATCGTAATTTTGAATCCTTTCTTTAAAAGCTAGGCTGGCTTCATCCATATCCTTTTCGTCCCCCAACAGTTGCATACAGCTAGCCAATTGATCCCTAATGGGCGCAATTTCTCGTTGTTGTCGCTCTTTTATAATGGTGTTAACTATTTTCCAAACATCGGTTTCTGCGGAATAATAGTCTTTTCTGTCTCCTTCAAAATGAACTTTATGAATGAGCTCCCAATCCAGTAATCGGCGAAGATTCATATTGGCATTTCCCCGACTTATATCCAATATATCCATGATTTCATCGGTATGAAGAGCTTGTGTCTCGGCATACAAGAGGGCATGGATTTGAGACATGGTTTTGTTGATCCCCCAAGCCGAGGCCATGTCTCCCCAAATTTGCACAAATTCATCTCGAGCAGACAGGTAGGAAGCGGAATGTTCGGATGAATGTTCTAACACAGGTCTATTTTGTTTAATCCTTTGGAGTGGATTCTGTTTTTGTTGTCGGCTCGCTAGGCGTTCCTTTTTTATCTTTATAATCGGTCACGTACCAACCATCGCCTTTATAGACCACACCGCCGCCGCCAGTGATGATTCGTTTAACCTTTTGCCCTGTAGTAGGACATACTTCCAAAGCAGATTCACTAATTTTTTGTTGGATATCAAAAGTAGTTCCGTCTTCTCTTTTATAGCTATAGGTCGGCATAGTATGCGATTAAAACAAATGATTAAAGGTTAAGATCTAAAGTTATTTCATTGCCATCTCTAAGTATGGTAATGGTTGTCTTTTGTCCCACAGAAAGTGAATTTAAAGCACCCATGTACCCATAAATATCTTCAAACCGAGTCTCGCCTAATCCAATGATTACGTCACCAGACTGTAATCCAGCAACTTGAGCAGGTTGGCCGGGATTGGTGCCCGTAATACGCATTCCTACTCCATCGTAGCCATAATCGGGTAATACACCTAAAGTAGGGCCATTCAATTGCATACTTTGTCGCTGCTCACCAGGTGCTTCAACGAAAGGTAATTCGCTTTTCGGAAGTTCACCTAATGCCCCGATCATCCGAGCAACATGAGAAACAACCAAAGCCTGACCTTCTTCTTCAATATATTCGGCATCGTCGGAAGGTCGATGATAGTCGGAATGGGTATCGGTGAAATAATGCAATACAGGAATGTTTTTATAGTAAAAACTGGTGTGATCGCTAGCACCTGTGCCGTCGTCAACCAGATCCAAATCTAAGGAGTCGGTGTTTACGGCTTCTGCTAATTCGGGCCATTTAGGAGTTGTACCTACGCCGAAAATAAGTAGCTTTTCGTTGGTAAGACGCCCGATCATATCCATGTTAATCATCGCTTTTGCTTTAGACAAATCCACGGTAGGTTCCTCTACAAAATGCGCCGATCCAAGGAGCCCCATTTCTTCACCTGAAAACGCTAAAAAAAGTAGGTTATCTTTGGGCTGATTTTCGGCAAAATAATGCGCTAACTCCAGCAAACCGGTTGTTCCAGAAGCATTATCATCAGCTCCGTTATGAATTCGAGGAGTATCTCCTCGGTACAGTGAGCCAAACTCCCCATAGCCTAAGTGATCGTAGTGAGCACCTATAATCACATACTCTTCAGACCCTGAACTACCCTCTAACCATGCCACCACATTTTGAGCGGTTCGACGCTCTCCTTCGGCATCATCACTAGCGTGTGGGTTGTTCAACCGAGCTGTATTTATGCTAAATGCTTGAAGGAAAGTGCCATCATCACCTTTAGGTGTTAAGCCATAGGATTCAAATGCATTGATGATGTAATCCGATGCCATGGCCTCAAATTCGGTTCCCGATTCACGACCTTGAAGTGAATCTGAAGCTAAAAAATTGATGTGAGCTTGAATATCGCTCGCAGTTATGGCTGGACTAAAATTCGTGGTATTTCGGGTTGAAGGACTCGTGCACTGGCTCCACATAAAGCCAGCTCCGGTAATTAGTAATAGAAAAAAAGAGGAGCGTTTCATGGTAGATGGATTAAAAACTTGGATTTGCTCTAGCTGGAAATATACGAAATCTATCACTTATTCAGGAAGCATTCATCCTGGTCTTAGTGCATTATGAACATAGATCTGCTCACATATCAACCCAAAACATCAACCCATACCCCTGACACATTAACCCATACCACGCACATATCAACCGATCCCCCTCACAAATGCCAAGCTAAAAGAGAAATCAAACTTGTAAAAGCCTTTCAAATCCTTTTATCTTTCCAACGCGGTTAGGGGTGTCCTTAGCAGATTGGTGTTTGCTTAGGACTGAGATCATACCCTTGAACCTGAACCGGATCATACCGGCGGAGGAAAACCTGTTCACATCTTGACTTGTTAGCCTCCTCCATAAACGTAAAAAATGGAGGAATCATGTATTCTATTCAACAGAATAGACGGTTAAATCGTCTATTTACTAAAACAAAAGCTAAAAATAGCTTAGGCCTTAAAGGATTCATCGCTTTATTAACACTGATGGGTTTACAACCCTATCTACCAGTTAAGCACCTTTCAGGGGTGAAGCTAAAGGCACAAACTACCCCACTTAGTTCCAACATAGCAGCGGCGTCTATTCGAGGTACCATCGTGGATGCCACCACAAAAGACGCCTTGGCAGGTGCAAATATTTGGATCAGTCCAGATGAAAATAAGATGGACATCATAGCGGGCTTTAGTACCAATATTTTGGGTGAATTTGAAGGGCAATGGTCATTGCCGACTACAAAAACCAATGCAGACTACACCTTACACATCAGTTACCTGGGATATAAAGCATGGCAAGTACCATTAGAAGAAGCCCTTTCGGAATCCAATCAATATGCACAAGATGCCGATGGCCGCTGGATCATCGCTCTTACGGCAAATTCTGAACTAGAGGAATTGATTATTCATGCGGTACGCGCCTCACAAGAGGATGCCGTGACCGAATCTACACTATCCTCAACGGTTCTCAATCGGGCCTATCAAGGGCAACAACCGGTGTTTTTGTTAGAACGTCTAAGCCCATCGGTTCTCACCTATAGCGAATCGGGCACACAAATGGCCAATTATGGGGGGATGCGCCTTCGAGGGATTTCACAAGAGCGAATCAACATGACCTTAAATGGAATTCCACTAAACGACATGATCGATCACGGGGTGTTCTTTTCGAACTTTACAGATCTGGGCGCCAATTTTGAATCGATACAAATCCAAAGAGGGGTAGGAACCGCACCCAATGGACTAGCGTCCTATGCGGGGAGTGTAAACTTTGAAACCGTTCGATTAAAAGATCGGCCGCAGGGAGGAGCACTCAATGTTGGTGTTGGTTCTTTTAATACGTACCGGTTGAACGGAAATGTTTCTACGGGCCTGGTCGATGATCGATGGTCGATGTATGGCAGTTACAGCTCTCTTGCATCGGACGGCTTTAAAGATAACACCTCAACCTCAGCTTATTCGTTCTTTTTATCGGGAGCTTATTTTGGTGAGAAGCACCTTTTCAAATTCAATGCTTTCGATGCCAATGCTAAAAACGGATTGGGTTATTTAGCGGCTGCTCGCTCCGATATAGAAAGCAATCCCCGAATTAACTACTTAAATCCCAATGATACCGATGATTTTGGGCAGCGATTGTTTCAACTACAACACAGCACTAAGCTAAATGCTCAGTCATCCTTGCAAAGCTCTCTTTATTATGGATCGGCTGGTGGAGATTATTTTTATAGCTACGATGATGGCACCGGAACCTTAGCGCAAATCAATTACCCGCTCTATAATGACCAATATGGTCTTATGAGTACCTATTTTGTGGAGCAAGATGGTTGGAAGTGGAGCACCGGCCTCCATGCCTATCGCTTTGATCGCATCAACGAAGAATCTGTGACGCCAAATTTTCAAGAGCCCTACTATCGTGAAACTTCCAATAAGCAAGAAATCAGTTGGTTTGGAAGTGCGGAGTGGACCCTCGAACAGCTGAGTATTCAAGCCGATCTTCAGCTTCGAGCTACCTCACTACAAGTGAAGCCGGATTATGACTTTATAGGAATAGCTTCCCAGGGTGACCTTAATTACAACTGGACCTTTCTAAATCCAAAAGTGGGTATTTACTGGAAACATCATCCTGGGCTTAGTAGCTATGTGTCGCTGGGTAGAATGGGCCGTGAACCCACCAAGATTGATATTTTTGGCGGCTTTAGTCTAACGGCCGACAATTTTGAATCAGCATCGAATACCCAATTTGGTCCAGAGCATGTAAACAATCTGGAGACCGGACTTCGATGGAATCGACCACGAGTTTCGGTATCGGGAAATCTATTTTATATGGATTTTGTAGATGAAATTGCACCTATTGGTGAGGTACTAGCATTTGGTGTTCAAAAAAGAGACAATATTGCCAATAGTAATCGATATGGTATTGAAATCGAATGGATAAGCATTTTGAAACCCTTGGCGAGTGGTGCGGAATTTGGAACTGCGGCTGGCCAGGATGGTTCAACCCGAAAAGAAAGCGGAATAGGCTTGAGTTGGGAGGGAAGTCTTAGCTGGATTAGGGGGAACATCGATTCTTTTTCTACTGCCGATGGAATGACCTATCTCGATAGAACTCCAATTTTTACGCCGGAGTGGCTTATCAATCAGGCGTTGGTGGTGGATCTGTCGCGACGGTGGAATGTGAGGGTAGAGGGTCGCTATGTGAGTGAGTCCTACATGGAGTTAACCAACAATTCGGAGTTTAAAGTGCCTGACTATACGCTGCTTAATGGGCAATTAAGCTGGGTTGGAGCGCGTATGGATGTTCGGTTGGATATTCATAATCTTCTGGATGTCCAATACTATTCGTTGGGTAGTCCAGTTGATCTGGATTTTGACGGAAGCTATGATGAGCCGGGATACTTGGCCAATGCGGGGCGCAGTATTTTGGTAAGTACTCGATTAAAATTCTAGAGACGTGAAACTAGCGTACCAGCAGCATTGGTTGGGTTAACACGGTGTTGCTGGTTCCGCTTCTAGATAAAAATTCGGCCTCTAAACGTAACCAATAGGTTCCGCTTGCCAGGTCTTGAGCGGTGAAGCTCACGTTATGATCTCCGGCCGAGTACAGTTTTCTAGGCCAGCTATGCACCACTTGCCCCATGGTGTTATAGACCCTGAGGCGAATCCATTGAGGCTCGGACACCCGAAAACGAATCAGGGTTGAAGGGTTAAATGGGTTGGGATAATTACCCAAGAGTTCGACTACGGAAGGCTGGGTGTTTGTGGGTGGATCTTCATGGATGTTCACGGCATCGGCATTCAAAGACCCTGGGGTTGCTTGGGTCAGTACCGAAAACCCAAGCGAAGGATCATTGGCAGGGCGCCCATAACTCTGATCGGGGCCCAAAGCTGGAAAGCGTACCGAGTCGATGGGAATCCAATTCAAAACATCTTTGTAAAAAAGCCCCACCTCCTCGCCATTTTTACTAAGGGCAAATGAGCTGTGCAATGGCCCCTCTTCGGCATCATTATCCGTCCAAATAAGCAGGTAATTTCCCGGAGCCATACTGGTATCGGGCAAGGCCCACTTACCGGGGTTTTGGAGATCGTCGCTTAGAAAATAATTGGAAAGTTGTACCGTTGAAGTCCCCGGATTGTAGAGTTCGACCCAATCCTCGAATGCCCCACTTTCATCACTAATCGTAGTTTCGTTATCGGCCATGAGTTCATTGATAAGCAGCTGTTTTGTGGGTTTGCTTACCTGTAGAGTGATGCTCGATGAAGGGTCTCGAGGGAATCGTTTTACGGCCCCATCTTGCGAGCGAGCACGGAGGTAATAATGAAGTTGGTCACCAACCCAGGGTAGAGTTTGGGTCACAACTCCCCACTCAGGATTCGCAAACGTAGGATCTGGAGTAGTTGCTCGTAACATATCTGGAAGTTCTGAACTTTTCGCAAGCGTGAATTCCTTGGAGTAAGTGCCCATTTGAACCCCCAGTACCAATTCCCAGGGATCATCATCGATCCATTCGACGGCTATGGTCAATTCTAAACTATCCTCACTTACCGATTGAATGAGGCTGTTTTGTTTACGTATGACGGGGAGTATTTGACTCTCGGTATTTTGACGCTGAGAAGCCTCCTGTCGAGTGGCAATGTAGGGCTTTAACCCATACTTCACGTGCCCACCCAACTCCTGATCAATAGAGCTCATAAAACTCTCTGGACTAAAGCCCCAGTCCAATCCCCGGTAGGGATCTCTTTCTGCGGCTTCTTGCATCATAACGGCGAGTCGGTCAATTTCAGGGTACAGATGATTCGGGCTGAACACCCCTTGATCCTGGGATAAAAGCTGTAAATAATAATCGAGTCTTTGACGGTATTCTGGAACATCCATCAGGCGGTCGGTCAAGGGTCTTCCTTCGTTTGGATGCCCCCAATTTATCCACGATCGGGTGCCCCAATCCGGTCCAATGAAATCGATCCCAAAGGTATTATCATAGTCATAAGGAATGAATTCGAACCGATTAGAAGCTGGATTTCGATACAGATAAAAATTGTTCTTATTGTACCAATAATTATCCCAATTACCGGTTAGTATATCGATGGCCATCCATCGCAGGGTATTATCTACATTTAAAATAGCCTCCAGGGTTTCGGGCAGCAGGGCGTCGGATGTTCGTTCCAATACGCCAATAAAGGTGGCCAAATCACTATAGTCATCCTCGTCGGTATTGGTCTTTAGCTCATAGGTTCTGCGATCGGTCCAACTCGGGCTAAATTTATACGCATCGGGATTGCTTCCTCTGTAGGCTAAATCGGCGGGATACAAATTCTTATACAAATTACCAGCGTCGCTCCCGAAACGATGCTGTACAAATTCATCATCGATATGTTCAACGTTTAGATACAGTCCCTTGTACTCCCCATTAATATAAAACTCAACAGGAGCAGCCTTCGGCGCAGGTACATCCACGGCTTCCAGTAGATTCCAACTCAGTAACGCGCGCATAACGGTTGGGTCATTATGCTCACCATTCAGATTCATTTTATCCAAACCTCTGTACTGCTGCCCACTTTGAAACGTATTAAACGAAACCTTGAACGATTTTTTTGCAGAATTACGTGAGGTATTCCCGCGCAAACGAAATCCAACAGGCCCCAACGTATCTTTAGCCATAACTATGCCATCGGTATTTCTATACGAGTAAATGAAGGTGGCAGGATATTC
Source organism: uncultured Balneolaceae bacterium (assembly GCA_937125285.1). GTDB lineage: Bacteria > Bacteroidota > Rhodothermia > Balneolales > Balneolaceae > UBA1275. The sequence goes on from CAKZLH010000092.1 coordinate 17,296, forward strand.
ATAGTCGCTTTGTTCGTTCCCTTGCGCAAGAATCAGCGCCAACGAATCTTCCTCAATGAGGATATCCACCCGATCCAGAGTTTCTGAATCAAAGGTAAAACGGGTTGAACCATCCGGCCCCATCTGCGCCCAAGTCATTTTTGGAGCCCACAATTGGGTCACGATTAAGAAGGTGATTAAAAATAATGAACGAGGCATTTTGAAAAATTGGATATAAAAAAAGCAGACCGGTTGATCTGCTTTTAAGATACAAAA
>CAKZLH010000093.1 GCA_937125285.1 uncultured Balneolaceae bacterium
TTTTTTGTGGCTGTAGGAAGCCAAGCCAATGTGGGAGGCGCCGCTTCGGCACCCATCGTTGCCTCTGCATTCCACCCAGCGCTGGCACCCGTGGGAGTGCTTCTAGCGGTCTTAGGGTATGCTTTAGGCACCTATGGAGCCTATGCCACTGCCGAAATTATGCGATTAATTTATTAACTTACTTCTTAGTTAATCATATCTCTCATCAGAGTCCTATTCATTGAAAAGAGCCCTCATATTCATATCTAGTTTTATTGGTGTTGCCGTTGTTATCTACGCCATGGCCATCGTGCCCAATTATTCGGCATTCAAAACCCTCTTCACCAATGCCGAGGGCATGGCCGAGGGAAGCGAATATGTCGCAAACACCTATTCTTTGGCAGACTTGACCAACTTCATCGGAAAGAAACCCGAACATGTAAGTTTGGTTTCTCTTTCTCTGGATGAACCCGATTCTAGTCTATATTATGAGGCCCAAACCCCACGAACTATGGGGTCCCTAGGTAATCTGATACTATTGTACGCATACACCCAAGCAGTCGCCCAAGAACGCATCAATCCAGATGCCTTACTTAGTTTGGACGAAATTTCACGTTTCGAATTACCCATGATAAGTCAAAATGCTCACAGTGGTGCTATTGAAGCATTAACCCTTGACAAATCTACCTTTACTCTGGATGAAGTGGTTTCGAAGATGGTTCAATTCAATGATTTGGTCTTGGCCGATTTTCTGTGGTACACCTTGGGAGAAGAAACCATTCGTAGCGCTCACAAAGAATTGGTCGACCAATTAGGTCTACAGACCACCGAGCTACCCCTACCCAATATCGCGCTCTATACTGCTATAGCTTGGGCATCCAACCCAAGCTTAGAACAAATACCAACGGTATTCGACCCTAATTCCGTTCAGCTTATGCTCGGTGACCCGGAACTCAGCAATCTCCGCAATCAAATAAATACAAGAGTCGACTGGCAGAACTCAGTGCTAAATCATGCGGCTGATTTGTATAGTAACCCCGATAAAGTTGAGTCTTTTCAAGCCTTCTTTCAGGACAATAGGCTCAATCTAAGCTTTATGGAGGAACGAGATGCACTGGTCTGGTTTCCTCAGACTACGGCCCAAGAACTCGCTTTCATTCTTAACTACTTTATTCAGGATGAATCCGTACCTAGCCAGTTACGAACACATCTACTCGAGCTCATGGGTTGGCCAAATGGATCCAGTACCATCGAGAGAAGTTTCAATTACTATTATGCCCAATACGATAGTCGAATGGGATTACTGAGCGGGGTGGATTATGGAAGCTCATTGTACACCGGTGAACAGCGTATACAAGTGATCATATTCGATCAGTTACCCATCGCTTTTTGGCATCATATGTCCGCAAATCACATGCAAGAAGATTATCAGCAGCGACTCATTTGGGATCCTGCCCTTTATCAAACGACCAAATCCAAACTTTAATGCGACGTCTACTCTATTTTTTTTGGATACTCCCGGTATATATGGGGTTTATCAC
>CAKZLH010000094.1 GCA_937125285.1 uncultured Balneolaceae bacterium
GATGCGATTATGAAGGGACAGATTCATGAGGTTATAGAGGCGCTACGTATACAGGATAATCTGGAAAAAATGCAGGAGATGGCGGAGTAAATCTAGCTTCTATACCTGTACTAATAAAATCTTCAATGCACTAAAAAAGCCCATTCCTATCGAAGAATGGCCTTTTATCAATCACTAAAAGAGCGATAAATGATCCCGCTCAAAAAATAATTCAATTTATTCTAGGGGCAGCTTGAAGTATTTGTTCGCTAGCCTGGCTTTTAAACTGCTCGAAGTTGCTCACAAACATTTGCGCCAATTTTCGGGCCTTTTTATCGTACTCAATCGCATCTTCCCAAGTGTATCTAGGAATCAGTAGTTTAGAAGGCACCCCACTTACCTGAATGGGGACTTGAAAGCCAAAAATCGGATCTTTTACATATTCTACCTTATCCAGTTTGCCATCAATGGCTTGGCTGAGCATTTGCCGGGTGAATTTTAGTTTGATGCGTTCTCCTACACCAAATTCACCTCCCGTCCAACCCGTATTCACCATCCACACCTTTACTTTGTGCTTTTTGATTTTATCGGCTAGTAACTCGGCATAAACGGTAGGGTGAAGGGGCATGAATGGCGATCCAAAACAAGCCGAAAAAGTAGCTTGTGGTTCGGTAACTCCGCGTTCAGTACCCGCTACTTTAGCCGTATAACCACTAATGAAATGATACATGGCTTGCTCGGGTGTTAAACGAGCAATGGGAGGGAGCACTCCAAAGGCATCACAGGTAAGGAAAATGATGTTTTCCGGATGATTACCCTTACCCGTTTCACTAGCGTTTGGAATAAAATCGATAGGATAGGAGCACCGTGTATTTTGAGTAAGACTTACGTCATCAAAGTCGGGTTCACGATTATCATCTAATACCACATTTTCTAAAATAGTACCGGGCATTTTGGTAGTCGCATAAATCATGGGCTCACTCTTGGCGCTAAGATTTATGGTTTTCGCATAGCAACCACCTTCAAAATTGAAAATTCCTTCGTCGCTCCAACCGTGTTCATCATC
>CAKZLH010000095.1 GCA_937125285.1 uncultured Balneolaceae bacterium
GTAAAATACAGCCAATTATTTTGATCGAAATAGGATGCATGATTTTGACCTATCAAGGTTTGAAGCTCTCGTTGCCAATCGGTGATTGCATAGTGATAAGGCTCAGCAGCTGGCGCAAAATAATAAGGAGAATTGTACCCTTGCTCATGGAAGTCGACGTGAACCATAGGCATCCACTCCAAATACACCTGAACACGCTGCTGGGTTTCGGTCTGGGTTTGCCACGCCCAATCACGGTTTAAATCAAACATATAGTGATTGGTTCTGCCCCCTGGCCAAGGTTCGTGATGCTCCATTGCCTCGTGATTCGGGTTGAATTGAGCCCCTGTCGCTGCTTTATTCCAATACACGTAACGATCTCTTCCGTCGGGATTGATCATTGGATCAATAATAACGACCACATCATCGAGCCACTCGGAATATTGCGTAACCAATGCATGCATCGTGTATAAGGCCGCCTCACTTGAAGAGGTTTCATTGCCATGCACGTTATAACTAAGCCAAACTATCGGTTTAGCTAGGTCGGTTGGTTCACCAGCTTCAAGTCCAATGCGCCGTAGGTTGTTCAACCGAATTTCCTCGATAGACTGTTGATTTTCTTCAGAGCTTATAACCATATAAACCAATTCACGCCCTTCATAGGTGGTACCATAGTCAAAGGCCGTGACCATTTCGGATTGATTTGCCAAATATTGCACATAATCCATCACCTTATAATGAGGAGTCCATTGAGTCCCTAGCTCATAACCCAAGAAATCGGTAGGGCTTTGTATATCGTTGGATGAAATGTTTTGGGCTTGAGTACTAAAACTCATAGCCACAAAGGCCAACATTAAAAAAAGGATTCGGAAATTGGATGTAAGATACCGCATAGACAGGATATTCCTTGTTGAATGGTTTATATTTGGAATAGGTTTAATGTACATAAACCTACTAACCTACTCAATGAGATTTATGAGCCATGATTACCAATAAAGATGTTGCCGATCAATTGGATTTAGTCTTCCAGTTAATGCAGTTGGCGGGAGAAAATCGCTTCAAAGCAATCGCCTTTGATCGTGCCTCGCAAACCATTCGAGGGCTGGAAGAGGATATTCAGTCCTATATCGACGGAAAAAATCTTACCGACATTAAGGGAATTGGCGCATCCATCGCCAAGGATATTTATTCCTATGCCGAAACTGGTAGCATGCCGGTACTTGAAGCCTTTAAAGAGAAGGTGCCCGTTGGTTTGATACAGTGGTTAGACATCTCGGGATTAGGCCCAAAAAATATCCTCAAAATTCATGAAACCTTTGGGATTAGTACACTGGAGGAATTAAAAGCTTGTATTGAGGCGGGAGATTTAGCCGGGCTACCTGGTTTGGGCGCGAAATCGGTAGAAAAAATCAAGAAATCCATCGAGTGGATGGAGTTGTACGAAGAGCGTTGCCGCTTAAATGAAGCCGATGCCATTGCACATGAATTAAAGAATTCACTTGCCAAACTTGCAGGAGTAGAAGCGATTGAAATAGCAGGTTCACTTCGCAGGTCCAAAGAAACCATCGGAGATATCGACATCCTTATTGCAGCCGAAAACGATTATATTACGGCGATATTTGATGCCTTTACCAGCCATAAACGAGTGGTTGAAATATTAGGACGAGGAGAAACCAAAAGCTCGGTTCGTAGCGAAGAAGGAAGACAGATCGACCTCCGAATTGTTGCCCCTAAACAGTTTGGCGCTGCATTAATGTATTTTACCGGCAGTAAGGAACACAATGTGGTCATGCGTTCTCGGGCAAGGGAACGTGGGATGAGTTTAAATGAATACGGGCTTTTTAAACTCAATGAACAGGGTGAAACCGATTGGAATCGTCCCATCGCGTCAAAAGAAGAATCCGAAATATTTCAGGCCTTAGGTCTGCATTGGATACCGCCCGAGCTTCGGGAAGACCGGGGTGAATTTAACTGGTTTGAAAACCAAGCAGATATGGACCTGGTTCAAGCGGATAACATCAAAGGAGTCATTCACACGCATAGTACTTGGAGTGACGGAAAATATAGTATCCAAGAAATGGCCGAGGCTTGTATCGCGCGTGGATATGAATATTTGGGTATCAGTGATCATTCTAAATCGGCCGGATATGCGGGTGGGCTTTCCGCAGAACGGGTTCGTGAACAATGGAAGGAAATTGACGGTTTGAATGAAAGCTTTGCACAGAAGGGAATTGGTTTTACCATTTTGAAAGGAATAGAATCGGATATTCTTTCCAATGGGGATTTGGACTATGAAGAAGATATACTGGAGGGTTTTGACTTTATTGTAGCCAGTGTGCACCAACAATTGGATATGCCCCTCGAGGCAATGATGAACCGGTTTCAACGAGCCATAGAAAATCCCTATACCACCATGATTGGACATCCCACTGGCCGTTTGTTACTCAAACGAGGGGAAAGTGCCCTAAATATGAACGAACTTATTGATCAAGCGGCCCAATTCCATACCGCTATTGAAATAAATGCCTCTCCCTGGCGATTGGACCTGGATTGGACTTGGGGAAACAAAGCTCTTCAAAGCGGACTCTTTACCAGCATCAATCCCGATGCTCACAGCATTGAAGGTATCGATGATATAGGCTATGGAGTACGGATTGCGCGGAAAGCCAAATTCAACCCGAAAAGAGTTCTCAACACCCTCAGTTGTGCCGAATTTGTGGAGTGGGCACAACAGTCTCGGGAGTTGAAAAAATCTAAAATTAAGGCTTAATAACGCTCAACAATAGTACCGTCTGGAGCTATGGTCATGGTTTGAATGCGAACGGTCATGGGAATGTCTTCGGCAGGTCGATCGCCAAATCCTGTTCGAACCTCAGCAATACTATCGACCAGCGCCAATCCCTCGATGACCTCCCCAAAAACGGTATAAGATCCATCTAAATAGGGAACGCCTCCTTGCTTCATATAAATCTCACGCTCTTTTGGAGAGTAGCTAAGAGGTTCAAAATCCTCTGTTGCCAAGGGAGTAATTTCACGAACAATTTCACTCACGACTCCACTGTTTCCATTGGTCATAGCCTCATCGATACGTGCCTTTACATCGGCATTTTTGGGGTCTTCAACATAAGCAGTAATCAAACCTTGTCGGATATTATTGTTGGCCTGTTCTAGGAGTTGATTCACATCTCTCTCGGTTCTTTTACGCCCATGAACCAGATAAAACTGGGATCCACTTGAACGTTTTTCAGGATTCACATTATCTCCCATGCGAGCAGCGGCAATAGCCCCTTTCTTGTGAATGTATCCACGCACAATTTCTGCAGGCAGCGTATATCCAGGGCCACCCTGTCCATCGTTTCGAATATCATCGTCTTTAGAATTTGGGTCACCGCCTTGAATCATAAAGCCTTCTATGACCCGGTGAAAGGTGGTGGAGTCATAAAAACCTTCTTTGGCAAGCTTTATAAAATTGGCTTTATGCTCGGGCGTTTGATCGTAGAATCGAATAACCATATCACCATAAGACGTAGATAGTACCGCGACCTCTTCGGTGCGAGTCTCTGTAGGGAATAAGGGGGCGGTGCTGGTCTCAACTTCTTGACCTTGAGGAGCACAGTTAATCGTTACAAAAGCGATTATACAAAGTTTTACTAAGGAAGATGCGTTCATTTGTTTCTCAATCTTTAGTTTAGAATGAATAGTTCAGGTCAGTAATTTGTTTATGACGTAGGATAAGAATAAAATATTCTATTGGTCTATCTAAAAAAGTACAACATTTAATATACGATGGAAAACACAAAGGCTCCTCTATCGGTTCCAAAGAACTGGCGTTTCGACCATATCGGGATTGCTGTGCACGATTTAGATCGTGCCATCGCCAGCTATGAAGAATTATTTCAAACCACTCATTATGGTAGAGAAGTCGTTCCGTCACAAGGGGTAGAAGTAGCTTTTTTAGAGGTGCAAGATGGGCGAGTGGAATTACTCTGTTCTATTCAAGAAGATTCATCTATTGCCAAATTTTTGGCCAAACGAGGAGAGGGTATGCATCATGCCGCCTATAGGGTGGCTTCGGTGAGCAAGGAGTTAAGGCGCCTTGAGCATCTAGGCTGGGAGCTTATACATAAAACTCCCGTGATGGGGGCCCATGGGAAAAAAATTGCCTTTTTACATCCAAAATCAGCACATGGCGTTTTAATTGAATTATGCGAAAAAGTAGACTAAGCCGGTTTGGCTTTCTTCTTGGGGGGATTTTATGGGCGTCCTGCTCAAATCCGTCGCAAGTCCCACAAGAACCCGAAGCTCCAACCATTGATACTCCTATTGCGGTCATGGAGATCGATACCCGTGGGATTCCCATTCCCAAAAACCCGAAAATCATGTCCACTCTTAAGGTGTACGTGAATGAAGAATTAATACAAACCCAACCGATGGGCATTGAAACCATTGGCATCGGTTTTATGGAAGATTTTGAAAAAACTTCTTATGGTCTAGAAAGTTGGACGGCGAATGGATTGGATATGGACGTAAGTGTTCTTTCTTTGCCGGAAGAAGAAGACTGGATCCTCTATGGGGTTCATCATGATAAAAGTCTCATCAGGCATGCCTTGCTCATGGATCTCTGGAGAGACTTAGGATATTATGCTCCTCGCTACGATTTTGTTGAACTAAGCGTGAATGGCAGTTACAAAGGGGTGTATATTTTTTCGGAAAAAATTAAACGCGATAATCTAAGGTTGGATTTGTTTGATTTATCTCCGGATGAAAATGATGCCGCTTCGATTTCTGGGGGCTATATTTTGGCCATTGATGACTATAAGGGTGATCGAGGAGAACGCTTGGTTGGGGATCCGATTAGTTTCAACCCGAAAGAAAGTTTTCGATCCAACATTGGTTCGACTCAAAAAATATTGGACTACCCAGCTTTTGGGGTAAAACGAGGCGAAGAAATGTATTATCTGTTTGAAGATCCCGCTGATGATGCTATTTCTGAGGCTCAAAAAGTTTATATCACGAGTTATGTCAATGATTTTGAAACCGCACTTCTTCAAGACTCATTCACAGGCAACTCCAGAGACTATACTACATATATTAATCGAGCATCCTTTGTAGATTATTTTCTGTTGCAAGAATTATCGGCGAATCCCGACGCTTACCGGTTTCATTCTTTTGTTCACAAAGACAGAAATGGACCCCTGACGATGGGGCCTATATGGATGGGTAATTTGAGTTTTGGAAATGGTAGCTTAAGCCAGGTTGAAGGTTGGAGATATGCGTTTAACCAAGAATATCCTGAGAACGACTGGCACGTCCCCTTCTGGTGGGCTCGATTGCTTGAAGACCCTGAATTTGTTTCCGCTCTAAAGAGCAGATGGAAGGAATTACGCAGCACGAAATGGTCAGATTCGGCCTTAGTGGAACGGATTGATACGCATCATGCCCGTCTTAAACTATCCGGAGCAGCTACGCGAAACTTTGAACAGTGGTCTATTTTTGATGAATTATTTATTAATTCTCAATTAAATAGCTCCACTCACGATGAGGAAATAACCTATCTAAATGAATGGATTGGCCAACGGCTAGCTTGGATGGATTTCGCTATAGAAGAGCTTTAAGCCGAAATCTTAGAGGCGTCGTACCAAAGCTTAAACATCATGAAAACAACGAAAATTAGTCCGGCATAGAGTCCTAGCTCGAGAACGTCTCCTAGCCAAACCCAAAAAATATCAATCTTAAATCCTAGCATTGTCGTGTAATTAAAGGTCTATTCTTGGTCAGATATTGTGTTAGATGTTTACTTCTTACG
>CAKZLH010000096.1 GCA_937125285.1 uncultured Balneolaceae bacterium
ACCGTAATCGGGAGTTCAACCCTCTTTTCCCAAAGTACGGAACAGGAAATTTTTCGTTTTTTACGCATGCCAACTTCAGCTCAATTAGCTGGTATGGGTGGAAATCATGTTGGGCTATGGAAACCAGACGGTTCTCTTTTTATTGCCAATCCCGCCTATCTAAACGAGGATCATCATGGGAGCACCTCGCTCAATTTTGTGAACTACTATGCCGACGCTCGGTACAGCAGCGTGCATTACGCACATAATCTTCCCGAAATTGGCACCTTGGGCCTTGGCTTTCAATATGCTGGATTTGGCGAAATGACACGCTACGATGACTTGGGAGAATCACTCGGGAATTTTGTAGCCGGAGACTATGCTCTTCACCTGAGTGTAGGCAGAAGTCTCTATCCCAGCATTCGTAGTGCCTTCACCGTACACTGGTTATACTCTTCTCTAGATACCTATCAGGCAGCAGCCTTTGGGTTTTCAGGAGGGCTGCACTATACACACCCCGAAAAAACCTTTGCAGCAGGTTTAGTACTTAAGCATGTGGGCATGGTGTACAATAGTTATAACGGAAGCGATGAAAGACTTCCTTTCGACTTTTCCATGGGTTTATCATTTAAACCTGAAAAGTTTCCCTTTTTATTGGCGCTTAGTCTTTCCGATTTACACCGGTGGAAACTACCGGTTCTAGGTGAACGCAACCCTACTCAGCTAGATTATTTCGTTCGCCATATAAATCTTGGCGGGGAAGCAAATCTGGGTAGGCACGCCTTTCTAAGATGGGGTTATCAACCCTACCGGCACGAACAAACACAAACGGGTCAAGCCATTGATTTAGCTGGGGCCAGTTTTGGTTTTGGTATTAAAGTCAAAGAGTATCAGTTCGATATTAGCCGCCAATCATATAGCCGAATGGGCGGCGTAGTTCAAGTAAGTCTAAAACGTATTCCTAAATGATGTTGAACCTAATCAAAGTTATTTATGAAGGTTTGACTTCACTATATTAAATCACTTTCCGAATTACACATAAGTAATCGGTTTG
>CAKZLH010000097.1 GCA_937125285.1 uncultured Balneolaceae bacterium
ACCATCTCCACCCCCAATGTGAGAGTGAGTATCTACTAGGCCGGGGATAATGACGCTTCCCGAAACATCTTGGACAGCAGCCCCTTTGGGTTTTCTGGTTTTTGAATCACCAATCGCCTCAATTTTTCCGTTTTTAATAATAAGGACGCCGTTTTCTATTACTTCACCCTCGACGGGATAAATGGTTGCGCCCGTGAAGGCAACGCTTTGGCTTTGCCCGTATATAGTTAGGCTTGTCGTTGCGAGAAAGACAAAGCATAAAGCGGTAAAAATGGAGCTACGCATAATTCGTTTTTAATATTCTTATTGGAGGGTGTTAAAGGCCCAATGAGAAAAAACGAAAAAAGCTATTTCAAACCAAATATTGCCTTTAAAATGCGCAGATTAGTCAGCGGTTGAACCAAGGGTTTATAAGCGGTTTTGGGATCTAAAAATAATGCACCCCTATAAAAACCATACATACTAATGGCCATAATGGTATGGGCAACATCTAAATGATTAAACCAAAGATGCAGCCCTATTTCAAGGGTATAAAAAACCGCAGAAAGAGAAGCGAATAATACCGTCCGAATGAAATACAGATTCATAGGATGGGCGGTATGCCTGTACATGAGGACGTGCAGAGGTAATACAACAAGGCCCAATCCATAAGCCGAGTGAATCTTAACAAAGAAAAAGTCTAGGGTATAAAAGGTAATTACCAAGAAGGTGATGAGCTCAAGCAAATTGAATACTTCGAGAACTTTACCCGCGCGCTTGTTAACCAAAAGTTGCGCTTGAAAAATACTAGCCCGCTCGATGGCCACAACAGCAATCATAATTATTAACCAGCCGGGTAATTTCCACTGGAGGCTTAAGGCATATTGAAACGCATGACCTAATATTCCTCCTAAAAAGGTGGCTAAAGCCATAATTAGAAAATAGGCTCTCAAATAACGGTGTATAGGCCCTTCAAGGTTTCTTTTACGGAGTTGATAAAAAGCATATAAGCAAACGGCGGTAATCCATAAATCGGTAAAAGTAACCATCGGCTCCATAATGGATATACCAAACCATTCTATGGTTGGTTGACCGGTTGGTGATTCTAGGATATTCATTGCTAAGTGAGAATTAGAGCAGAATATGTTGGCTTGAAGTGCGGAAGTTTAAGTTGTGCCAACTCCTATAGTTACTGAATTTTGAAGTAACTTCTAATAATATAAGGGTAGAGGTCGCTGTTGACCAAAGCATTTTTTATAAGCCACACTAATAGTGCTTAATGTATAACTAATAATAATTAAAATATATTTAATAATAAAAAAGCCCTAGTTAAATAGGGCTTGATTAAAGCGTCAGAATAGGTGTAAAACACCTAAATAAGTGCCGTTGCGAGAGTTTTACGAACTATGTAATGGGTCTACAAAATCCAAAGACTCCCAAGGAAACTCCTCACGACCAAAGTGCCCGTAGGCAGCCGTAGGACGATAAATAGGTCTGCGTAGATCGAAGCGGTTGATAATACCTTTTGGGGTGCAATCGAAGGTTTTACTAACCAGGTCAGATAGTTCAAGGTCGTCCATTTTACCCGTTCCATAGGTGTTCACATGTATAGACACCGGCTCTGCAACTCCAATGGCGTAGGCAAGTTGTACTAAACATTCGTCGGCCAATTCAGCCGCTACGATATTTTTAGCAATATGGCGAGCGGCATATGCTGCGCTTCTATCAACTTTAGAGGGGTCTTTGCCCGAGAAGGCCCCGCCACCATGTGCGCCAAAACCGCCATAGGTATCGACAATAATTTTTCTACCTGTTAGACCGGCGTCTCCATGAGGTCCGCCAATTACAAAAGAACCGGTTGGGTTGATGTGATAAATAGTATCGTTATCAAGCAGATGCCCATTCAGTACTAACGGGAATAAGTGAGTCTTTAAATCCGCAGCAATTTTTTCTTGAGAAATTCCAGCGTCATGTTGCGTAGATAACACAACGGTATGAATGCGTTTTGGAGTCCCGTCGGGGTTATATTCAATGGTAACTTGGCTTTTGCTATCAGGCCCCAAATAAGGCATCAGCTCACCCGCTTTACGAATTCGAGCAAGTTCGCGTAATAGATTATGCGAAAGCTGTAGTGGCATGGGCATATATTCGGGAGTTTGTTTGGTAGCGAAGCCAAACATCATTCCTTGATCTCCTGCACCATCCCGATCTACTCCCATTGCAATATCTGCACTCTGGGTGTGAATAGACGAAAGTACTCCACAGCTATCGGAGTCGAATCGGTAAGAAGCTTTGGTATAACCAATTTCTTGGATGACTTCTCGCACAATTTCTTGTACATC
>CAKZLH010000098.1 GCA_937125285.1 uncultured Balneolaceae bacterium
ACTCCGCCCAATGCCATTGTCTATGGAAGTGGGCGAATTTCAATTCCTGAAATGAGTCGAGCTGGATTGTATTTAAACATCCTGTTCATAACCGTCCTGTCCATAGGAGCTATGACGGTTTTTGGAACTATTTTTGGGATTGAGTGGGGCGTTTTACCTGAATGGGCGGGTCCTTGATAACCGCCATTCTTAAGAATCAAGAACTTTGAAACTTTCCGGCCCCACTTCAAATAAGAGATCGATTATACTTAGCTGATCAAAAAAACTCTTGTGGTGTTCTCCATAGGAAAGATTTGCATCATAGGACGAGCTAGCTGTTCTAATGGGCGTCATGTAGGTATGGGAAGCATGCTCCTGGACACAGTAATCAAATTTATGGAGTAGGCTCCAGTCCACTTCACCAGAGATGTATTCCATACGTTCTAACAAATGGTGGTATGAAATGAACTGTAGTAATTCGGGAAGTACAATTTGGTTAAAGTCCCATAAATATTTCACTTGGGATGCCTTTAGAATTAGCGCTTCGAACTCTCTCCAGTAAAAGTCATAAAAAGGAGCGTTTGAGTAGCTGTGTTTTATTGCATTCAAAAATGGTATGGTCCAATCGCTACGGCCATCTATCCGTACTTGACTAATCATCTTCTTTTTATCATCTGTTCGAATGGGGATCCCAGCCCACTGCAATTGCTCGGCATTCTGAATGGATGCTCGATGAGACCGACCTTTTCTGGACCATCGATCTCCACCTAATAACCAGGTGCAATCCGAGGATGTCATAGCCTTTAGGTCATGAATATTGGGAGCAAAAGTGCTTTGTAAAATGGTTATAGAAGTCAATGCAAAACGATGAGTACAAGTTGTGCTAGGCGTTAATATACAAGAAAATTAGCTGTACGGTTTATTCCTTATACAATCGTTATTATTTGTATCTTTAAATTCTGAATACTCATGGATCAGCCCACCATTTATGAGGCACCTCTCCATAATTATTCTGTATCACTACAAAAATAACGGATGAATATTTTTTGACTATGAGCGTAAGAGTTCGATTTGCACCTTCACCCACTGGCTTTCTTC
>CAKZLH010000099.1 GCA_937125285.1 uncultured Balneolaceae bacterium
GATGATAAGTACTATTTCGAAATTCCAAACGAGATGCTTGAGCGTGAAATGCTTTTAGTAAGTCGTGTAGCTGGAACCACTCAAAACTTAACATTTGGAGGAGCTGGCCAGAAAGCACGATCTCAGCAGGTGATTCGTTGGCAACAAAAAGAAAAACAAATTGTTCTTCGTCATGTGTCTTATTCAAGTGTAGCCGACGCTGATGATCCGGTATATAATTCGGTTCGAAATAATAATTTTGAGCCTGTAATCGCTACTTTCAAGATTGAAACCATAGGAGAAGACAGTTCATCCGTGGTCATCGATGCGAGTAGTTTATATACTTCTGATGTTCCTCTATTAAGTGGTCTGAGCTCCTTTCAGCGTCGTAATTTCCAGGTCCGTAGATTGGATGGTTCTCGAACCTTTATCGAGCGTATGGCTTCTTACCCAGAGAATTTAGAAGTACGGCATGTACTCACTTTTGATGCGGGGAATCCACCAGATGATGAGCCAACAGGTACGATTTCTTTGGAGATGAATCAGTCGATGATTTTACTTCCCGAGCAGCCTCATACACCTAGAAATCATGATATGCGTGTGGGGTATTTCTCTATTTCACAATACGATTACAGTTCTGATAAGCACCGTGCCGCTCAGAATCGTTACATTACACGATGGAAACTGGTTCCCTCCGACAAAGAAGCCTATGCACGTGGAGAATTGGTCGAGCCAGAAGAGCCCATCATTTATTATTTAGATCCTGCCACTCCAGAAAAGTGGAGAAAGTATTTGATACAAGGTATTGAAGATTGGAATGTTGCTTTCGAAGCAGCCGGATTCAAAAATGCGATTATTGGAAAAGAAGCACCAAGTCCTGAAGAAGATCCAGAGTTTTCTCCTGAAGATGTTCGGTACTCGGTGATTCGTTATATCACCAACCCTATCCAAAATGCTCAGGGTCCTCATGTGCATGATCCTAGAACCGGTCAGATTTTGGAGAGTGACATTCTTTGGTACCACAATGTGATGAACCTGCTCAGAAACTGGTATTTTATTCAAACTGCTGCGGTTAATCCAGAAGCTAGAAATGTAGATTTTGATACGGAGCTCATGGGTGAGTTGGTACGTTTTGTGGCTGCTCATGAGGTGGGTCATACGCTTGGTTTACCTCATAACATGGGTTCTAGTCCAGGTTATACAGTAGAACAATTACGTGACCCTGAATTTACCTCAACTCATGGGGTTGCTCCATCCATCATGGACTATGCTCGATTCAATTATGTAGCTCAGCCAGGAGATGGTGTAACCAATTTCTTCCCCATGATAGGAGAGTATGACAAATGGTCCATTAAGTGGGGATACACTTGGTTCCCTGATGTAGATGAGGCAGATGATGAGAATGAAATACTAAATGATTGGATTGTAGCAAACGGTGACGATCCATTGTACTTCTTTGGCTATGCCAATGGATCTGATCCTCGCTCTCAAACCGAAGCTATTGGAGATGATGCGATGAGAGCCAGTGAGCTTGGGATTGCCAATTTGGAACGAATCACCGGTAGTTTGATTGAGTGGGTTGAAGAGCCTGGACAAGACTATGATGATTTGGCCGAATTATACAGCAATGTATTGTCTCAGTGGAGACGGTATATGGGGCACGTGACCACCTATATTGGAGGTGTATATGAGACCTACAAAACCTTCGAGCAGGAAGGGGTTGTTTATGAGGTGGTTTCTCAGGAAGATCAGAAGCGAGCCATGGATTTCCTTCAGGAATATGCATTCTCAACTCCTACTTGGGCATTCAACCGCGATATTTTAGACCGTATAAATGAATCTACGGCAGTAGAAACTTTCCGTTCTGCTCAGGCTGGAGTGCTTAATGGAGTGCTAAATCCATCGAGAATTGCTCGTCTTACCGAGGGTGAGGTGCGAACCGATATGGACACCTACACGGTCTTCGAAATGATGGATGATTTGCGTAACGGTATTTTTAGTGAATTACGGGCAAACGATAATGTGGATGTACATCGTCGCCACTTACAGCGAGCCTATGTTGAACGTATGGAATATTTGATGACACAAGAGCCTACTGGTTTCTTCGGCAGCAGTGTAGATTTAAGTCAATCAGATATCCGTCCTGCTGTACGAAATCAACTCACCATATTGCGTAGAGATGCCGGTCGAAGAATCAGTGCCGGTAATTTGGATAGAGCAACTCGAGTTCACCTCGAAGATACCATTGCTCGAATCGACAATATTCTCGACCAAAACGATTAATTTTAAGCATTCAAATCCCCTAATCTTAGGGGATTTTTTTTCTAAGGCAGTTTCTCATTTAATTTTCTAACCATTAATAAAAAGTTCATGAAAGGTTTAAAAAAACTAGTTCAACTCACTTTTGCATTAACGATTGTTGTTTCGACTATGCTGAGTGCACAACAGGTAGATATGGACCTGATTAAGGCCATTGAACCTCGAAATATTGGGCCTGCAGGAATGTCTGGTCGTATCACAGCAATTGATGTGGTAGAGTCAAACCACGATATCATGTATGCGGGCTCGGCTTCTGGAGGTATTTGGAAGTCTATGAGTGGTGGAGTAGCTTGGGAGCCCATATTTGACGATTACGGTGCGGCATCCATTGGAGCTATTGATATATATCAGGCGAGCCACGATATCGTATGGGTAGGGACTGGTGAGGGAAATCCTCGGAATTCTCAGAACTCTGGTGCTGGTGTATATAAAAGTTTAGACGGCGGGCGTAGTTTTGAGTTTATGGGCTTAGAAGAAACTCGAAACATTCATCGAATTATTGTACATCCAAACGATCCAAATACCGTATGGGTAGGTGCACAAGGGGATGCTTGGGCAGATAGCGAGCATCGAGGTGTCTACAAAACGACCGATGGTGGTAAAACCTGGAATAAAATTCTATACGTCAACAGTCGAACAGGTGTGGGTGATATGGTTATGGATCCTAGCAATCCGAACAAAATTCTGGTAAATATGTGGGAATTCAGACGATGGCCATGGTTTTTTAAATCAGGTGGAGAAGGTTCTGGGATGTATATGACCCTAGATGGAGGAGATTCTTGGAATGAAATAACCGATGAAGATGGAATGCCAGAAGGAGAACTCGGGCGAATGGGTATCGCGTTTTCACATAGCAAACCAAATATTGTATATGCACTAGTTGAATCGAGTGCCAATGCCATTTACCGCAGTGAAGATGGTGGATTTAGTTGGGAGTTGCGTCAAACCGTAAAAGATGATCCTGATGTAGGTAATCGTCCATTTTACTATTCTGAAATTTACGTGGACCCTTTCAATGAGAACCGAGTATACAGTGTATTCACCTATCTGACCATTAGTGAAGATGGGGCAAAAAGTTTTGAAAGTCTGTATCCCTATTACAATTGGGTTCATCCCGATCACCATGCATTTTGGATGAGCACTACTAATCCCGGATTCATTGTGGAAGGTAACGACGGGGGCTTGAATATCTCTCATGATGGAGGTAAAACCTTCCGTTTTGTAG
Source organism: uncultured Balneolaceae bacterium (assembly GCA_937125285.1). Classification (GTDB taxonomy): domain Bacteria; phylum Bacteroidota; class Rhodothermia; order Balneolales; family Balneolaceae; genus UBA1275. Next base: position 3,524 of record CAKZLH010000099.1, read on the forward strand.
AGAACATACCGGTGGGTCAGTATTACCATGTAAATGTGGATATGGAGATTCCGTATAACGTATACGGTGGAATGCAGGATAATGGGTCTTGGGAAGGTCCTGCATACGTTTGGCGAGATGGTGGTATTCGTAATGCCTATTGGGACGAACTCTTTTTCGGAGATGGTTTTGATGTGATGATGGATCCTAGTGATTCTCGTTACTTATATGCCATGTCACAACAAGGTAATGTTGGGCGTGTTGATCGAGTTTCTGGAAGTGCGCGATTTGTTAAGCCGACGCATCCCGAGGGAGAAAATCTTCGCTTTAACTGGAATTCAGCTATCAATTTTGACCCATTTGATGAAGAGACCATTTACTTTGGTAGTCAGTATGTTCATAAAAGTACGGATCGAGGAGAGAGTTGGACGATTATATCTCCTGATTTAACAACGAATGACACGACCAAGCAAATGCAGCATGAAAGTGGTGGATTAACCATGGATGCTACAGGTGCCGAGAATTTCACCACTATTCTAGCCATTGAACCAAGCCCAGTGGAGGAAAATGTTATTTGGGTAGGCACCGATGACGGTAATATTCAAGTGACTACCGATGGTGGCCAAAGTTGGACCAACACAGCTTCTAATGTGAAGGGTGTTCCTGCAGGAAGTTATGTTGCGCAGGTTAAAGCCTCTCGTTTTAATGCAGGTGAGGCGGTAGCTGTAATTAATAATTACCGGCGCGGAGACTGGACACCTTATGTACTCCATACTACGAATTATGGTAAAAAATGGACCAATATTGTAGAAGGCAAAGGTTTGGAGGGTTATGCTCTATCCTTTGTTCAGGATTTGGTTGAGCCTAATTTGATGTTTGTAGGAACTGAATTTGGGCTTTACTTCACCATCGATGGAGGGGATAGCTGGACCAAGTGGACCAATGGATACCCTACGGTTTCAACTTACGATATGGTCATTCATCCAAGGGAGCATGACTTGGTTATTGCAACCTTTGGTCGCTCATTCTGGGTGATGGATGATATTCGCCCCCTACGTGAATTAGCAGCCGAAGGGCTAGATGAGTTGGAGAAGCCTATTAAAGCTTTCGATAGCCCAGATGCCTATTTAGCGGTATGGCGCCAAGCTATGGGTTCTCGATTTGCAGCGGATGGCATGTATTCTGGTGATAACCGTCCAAGTGGTGCAATGATTAC
>CAKZLH010000100.1 GCA_937125285.1 uncultured Balneolaceae bacterium
CCGCGATTGAGCCTAACGGACGGGGCTACCCGGCGTATGAAGCGCAGCGGAATATGACCGGGTAGCATAGTGTTGGGTGCAGGCGTACCAATAATAGTGGGCTGAGCGACAGTAGGAGCCAGCTAGACGAACCCTACTCGAGTATTACTCATCTCCTTTCTTTATCTTTAATCAGGGTAGAGCAGGGAGCGAAGAACGGATGTTAGGCAAATTTTTAATCACTAAAAATAAATCAAAATGACTGTAACCGAAAAAATTGATCATTTCATTGAGAATGAAGGGAAAGGCCATGAACGCGATGCTCTTAATATTGCACTAGCTAGGCTTGACCAAAAGCAATTAATAATTGAAAGCAGGGATGCTGAAATACAGCAACTGCGAGAAGAAATTGAACAACTAAAGGCCGACCTAGAAATGATTGGAGCTGGCTTTTAATTTCGCCCAATACTTATCTATGTTCAGTATTCAATTGAATATAGATATAGTTCTTCGCTCCCTGCGGAGCTTGCGCCCAACGGACGGGGCTACCCGGCGTATGGAGCGCAGCGGAATATGATCGGGTAGCTGTAGTTACATGGCGTTTTAAACCCTCAATAATCGAGCCGGACGATAGGGAGGCGGGTGACTTAATAATCAGGTCACTCGCCTTTTTATTTATTCATCCTTTCCAGCGGCCCTAAAAAAAATACACATAATGTATAAAATAATTGGGCTAAAACTTGCGCGGTAAATGTACATGGTGTATATTTGTAATTGTAAGCGGGAGACAAATCAACCCGCTGGAAAAATTAGGATCATGAGAGTTCAAGACAACGTTAAGGAAGGCGGAGTTTACGGAGACACTTTGTTTTTTGCTGTAATAGAAGAAACAGAAGGACTATTAAAGTTCCGTTTCTTCCCAAGACCCTGGAATGGTGGAGATATTCTTTCTGGTTTTTTGGGAGAAACCAATCCTAGTCTATACAAGACTTGGAAAGAATTTGTTACAAAAGAGCTTCTTTGTGATGAATTTATCGAATTGTATTGGAAAAAGTATCGTCACGGATTCCATTCAGAAAAATACTACTATAGGTTAGTGTCTTTCTTTGGGGTCGATTTTGATGATTCACCACAGATAGGCTCTTTTGATAAGTTTTCTGGTAAATTGGATTTGCCAGAATGGCTTGAATCGGCTTTGGTAGAAAAAGGTGTAAAACTAGAAGCGTGGTAGATGGAACAGATAATAAGAATCTACTTCGAGAACAAATCCGAGAAATCCCAACGCCTTGGGGTTCCTCGGATAACTCTTTACTCTTGGCTTAAGAATCCAGACCGGGCAAATCTGGATATTATCGAAGCTGATCTTAAAGCGCTTCTCAAATTGATAGAAGATTACAAGGCCGCAAATGCCATGTAACGTACAGTGCTACCCGGCGTATGGAGCGCAGCGGAATATGATCGGGTAGCTGTAGTTATGCACCGTTTTCAATTTCAGTGTTCGAGCTGGACGATAGGGGAGCGGGTGACTAGATAAATGGGTAGTCAACAATATTATTCATTCACCGCTTTTTGTGGCGGCTTAAAACAAGCAATTATGGTTTGTTATACAGAAATACATGATAATGAATCAAATTATTTTTTCAGCGCAATAATTGACTTAGAAACAAAAAAGTATTTAATGCCTTCTTTTTCAGTAAAAGTTGACGGGGAAGAAGTACTTTTTTGGGACAATGAAAAATATCTTTTAGAAACGCTTTATCCATATTTGAAAAACAAAATAAAGTCAGACTATCTTGATGATAAGTTTGATAATGTAAAGGGTATTATTTTGGCATTGTTTGATACAGCTATAAAATTGGGATTTTTTGAGCCGACAAATGGTGCATAACGGACAAAGCTACACGCTGCCAGCCTTGGGTTACGATTCGAGGTAGCGTGTAGCGTGATGGTGTGTGCAGTACATACCAGAAGTAGACGAGGCGGACGATAGGGAGCCGGGTGCCAAAACACTCGGGCAAAAATAATTATTCATCATGCCTAATCTTTCGGGAGCGGGCGCTTAAAAAGTTCAAACATGAAATATATAATCTTTTTTATCTGCTTTATGTCATCAACCTTTTTATTCTCTCAAATAGAAAACAATTCATATTTAAGAGTAGAAGTTTTTGACACCATAGTACCTGCTTATCAGATAAGGAAACATCTGTCTGGAATAGATAAGGAAATAATAGGAAGTGATACACTGAGAGTTACAAAGTTTTTTTATGAAAGACAAGGTAAAAAAGTTTGGATTAAGTATAAAGAAATTGAAAAGTTAACTAACAATTCAGTTTGTTACTGGGGGTATACTGAGAATAAAATTCCTTGTGATAATATTTTTGAATATAAAATAGAATAGCGCCCGATTGCGCACACCGGACGGGGCTACACGCCGTACTGCTTGGGTCCAGTCTGGAGGTATGGTGTGTAGCATAGTGTTGTACCTCGTGAACCACAAATAGAGCAGTGAGCGACAGTAGGAGCCACGGGTGCTAACCACAATCAAGAACAATTCACAAACCAAGTAGCCCGCACCAAGCGATTAGGAACGGCTGCATTTAATTCTACAGAACATGAAACTAAGAATGTTAAAACCCGAAGAAGTTGAGATATGCGCGAAATTGACATTCATGACGAAATCATCATTGAATGATTGTTATTCAGCAATTGAAGAACAATCATGGGTCATGAAAGCTCTATCAAAACACGCGCGAGCTAGAGGGCTTCTACTTACTGAGGATGTGAAAATACTAATTCATGCTATTTGCGATGGAGTAATTGGGCATGTGGTTAGTTACTTAGAAATCATTGATACTTGGGCAAAAAATAATAATCATAATCAAATTGATCTAGATACTCTTTTCGCAAGAGTATCTCCAGATGGTGTTCCTGATTTCAAGGCAGCCGCATGAGGTACAACGGACAAAGCTACACGGCGTATGTAGCACAGCGAAATATGATCGTGTAGCGAGATGGTGTGTGATGTGATATTGAAATAACTGAGCTGCGACGATAGGAGCGCGGCTGTATCAATACCCCCGAGCCTGTGGAGGCTGGGGGAGAATCAATCTTATTTTTTCATGGTCTAACTTCACCGAGGTGGGCCGATTAAAATTAAATAATTATGGGTCTCATTGAGAAGTATCTAAATCAATCAAAAAATCTCATCTCAGAGTTTTTAGAGGTAAGAGAAGACAATCTTTTCCTTTTTTCACAGAGCGGAACTAACCTTAGTTCGGTGTATTGGACGAAGAAGGTAAAAAATTTTCCCTTCACTCCTGGAGACCCCATTTATCCTCACAAATTTGTAAATGGGGTTAAGATTGATGAGCCGGTATACCCAAAAGCAATAATCAGGATAAGAATGAACTCGCCAGCAATGGGATTTATCGCCAATTCAGGCGACGAAATTGATTGGAACCAGTTTAAAGAAATGGAAGGGTGGTATTATGGTTAGCGGCCCATATCACACACCTATGTAATACACGCAATCACATTTGTAAACGTTTGTAAACAGATAACCATGAAGCTAAATCTATACAAAAGGAAAGCCGCATTGTGGCTTTCCTTATCTCATCAAGGCCGCCGAAAAAGGATTGGCTTAGGAATCTCTACCGAACATCCGGTGGA
>CAKZLH010000101.1 GCA_937125285.1 uncultured Balneolaceae bacterium
GAGAATGGCTTACGTGATGTTCATAAGCAGTTAACAGAATTAGAAGCCATTCCCATAGACCTCTTGTTGAACACCTATTCTCATATTAATAAGGGCCTGTGGCTCGAATACTCTAAAGGGCACATAGGTCGACATGAATTACATAGACGACGGTTTGAAGAGACTTTTGAGGCAATCGGAGTGGACGGAAGCCTTTTTGCTCATGCCGGTACGATTTATATGGATTATTATCGTACCCATTGGACCTGGATTGAAGGTGCCAAAGTAGCTTATGAACGTATCAAAGAACATTATTCGACCGGAATCATTACCAATGGATTTGCCGAAACTCAATGGTTAAAGATTAAACAATTTGGCTTTGAAGAATGTGCTCCAGCCATCATTATATCGGAGGAGTTGGGCGTTATGAAGCCTCACCAAAAAATATTTACTGAAGCAGCAAAACGAGCTCAAACCCGGCCAGAGCAAATCCTTTATGTGGGAGACTCTCTGAGTTCTGATGTAGATGGGGCATTGGAGGCAGGATGGAGTGTGGCTTGGTTCAACCCGAAAAAAAATTCTGCAGAAGGTAGAAATCCCACCTTCGAATTTGCTGACTTTGAGACCTTGGTATCCTTACTCATTTAAGGGCTATTGCTGCCGGGAAAGGTGCAAAATAAATCGATATTAGCACCTATTTGTTGGGTCCATTCGTAGTCAAATAAAATAAGGCCTCTAAGAATGAATAGGAGAGCTAGTAACACCCCTAAATAGGGGTATGCGGCTTGAATTTTAGAACGTATTCCTATGGAAAAGATTTGTGGACTCAGATACATGAGAATCATAGCTGGAAATGTGCCAAGGCCGAATAAGAGCATGTAAAGTGCCCCTTCCAATGGGCTAGGGCTTAAAATGGCAGCTGCTACCCCCATATAAACAAAGGGACAAGGTAGCAGACCGTTTAAACCTCCCATTCCGATAAATTGCATCCTGCTTGGATTCATCCTAATGAGTTTTTGGTAGCTGCGTTGAACAAATGAATTCCAAGCTGATAATATAGGTAGATTCATGCGGACTTGGGGTAGCCAATAGGTCTGAACGATGATCAACACCAATAGTATCCCTAGTGAAACAGACAGCCCAGCTTGAAAAGCAATCATCGTAAACCGTGTACCCAAATAACCAAATAATAAGCCAATGCATCCATAAGTGAGTATTCTACCCGAATTATAGAGAATGGCATTACTCAAGAGCGTGCCCAATCGATGGCTATTTCTAGGTAGTGACATGGCAATGGGGCCGCACATTCCTACGCAGTGAAAGCTTCCTAAAAACCCAACGATAAGTGCCGTCCAGCTTTCCATTTAAGTAACCTATTTAGAGAATGATATCTTTCTCTATCAGGTACTCTTCACCGTTTAATTCCCAACTTAGATCTAGATTCCATTTGCCTTTTTCAAGTCCTTCAGTTGGTATGATGTGGGTTGAGCCAGCCTCAAATAGAATACTAACCTCTTTGTCAATTTCAGGATTATTTGGCCTATTTAACCGCATAAGTCCATTTTCGGCATAGTTGTGAACAGAATCAGGGAATACAATTTTTAGTGCTGTACGTGACTCATCGAAGAGGATGACCACTTGTTCGGGTAGTTTTTGAACTCGATCTTTAGAGTCGATCACATCTTGATAATGGACGCCTTGTTCATAATGGTCTTGATTTACTAGATAGAAATCGAGACTTATTAAGTAGCTCACTACACTTAGAGTAGCCACTACAAACACGGTAATACTAATGGTTATTCCTTTTCCCCAATTCATAGTTTTATTTTGATGGTCCTAAAAATCCTGTGGTTACTTGTTCAATTTCTTCCCCGTTCGAACGAACTGAAAATCGTAAATCTGTTTGCATACCTTTCATATCTGTTTCATCTAGACGCACCATAAATCTACCGGTTGCCAAACTTTGTCCTTCTACCGAGGTTACAGTGCCTAAGGATACTACTTCCCCTGCTGGTTCAAGTAGCACAAGTTCATAGTCGATGGGGTCAAAGGTCTTATTTATCACCTTGAGTTCGTAGATGTTGCTATACTGATTGTTTGGTAATTCTTGATACAAGGTACCTCTTTCTCGGAGTATAGTCGTTTCTAGACTGCTTCGCATACTCATTAGAACAACAAAAATCGTAAGAAGTACCGCTAATACCCCACTGTAGGCCAACACCCTAGGAGTAAGTATTTTAGTGTTTCCACTTCTTATGGCTTCTTCAGAAGAATAGCGAATAAGACCTCTTGGCTTGTCAATTTTATCCATAACATCGTCACAGGCATCGATACAAGCCGTACAGTTCACACATTCGAGTTGAATACCGTTGCGTATATCAATTCCCATAGGGCACACTTTCACGCACTGATAACAATCGATACAATCCCCAAAATGGGCGGCATCTTCAAGACCTAAATCCGCAAGTGTGGCTTTACCTTTATCAACCTTAACTCGGTCACCTACTTTTACACGCTGTTCTCCTCGGCTGTAATCATAAATCACATTGATAGAGTTGTTATCCAACATAACCGATTGCATACGACCATAGGGGCAAACAAAGTGACATACTTGTTCCCGCATAAAGGCAAATACCCCATAGAATACTCCGCTGAAAATGACCATCATTGAAAGTCCTGCCACATGCTCGGAGGGAGGGTCGGTGACTAAGGCAAACCAATCATCTTTACCCATGATATAGGCTAAAAACATATTGGAAATCAAGAAGGCCATGCCAAAGAAAATGGCATGTTTAGAACTTTTCTTGAGGATTTTTTCTGCGTTCCAAGGAGCCTTATTCAAACGAATTTGATCACTTGCATCGCCTTCTATCCAATACTCTATACGCCTAAAGACCATTTCCATAAAAATAGTCTGAGGACATGCCCATCCGCAGAATAAGCGCCCATAGACCACAGTGAACAGTACCACACCCACCACAAATGAAAGCATACCAAAAACCAAAAGATGTAAGTCTTGGGGCCAGAAAGCTACCCCAAAAATTACAAACTCGCGTTTGATGATATTAATCATCAAGAGAGGGTGTCCATTGATTTCGATAAACGGTCCCGAGAAGAAAAAGGCTAGAAGAAATAGGGCTACTATATTTCTTGCTTTGTAGTAGCGACCACTAGGCTTTTTAGGGTATATCCAATTCCGTCCACCTTCGGCATTAACCGTTGCTAGGTGGTCTCGGTAGCTATCCTTTGATATTCGACGCTCGTCAACAGTAGACATGATACAGGTATTTATTTATTGTATGGTACAATTAGTGGCACGAGCCTGATCTACAGGTTTTGCATTGGCAGGTTCAGAGCCTTGTAGTGATGCGATATAGCTTATTAGATCCGTCATATCCTCATCTGATATTCGTGCGCCTGAACCATAGGGCATCATACCCTTGTCTGGAAATCCTATGGCAATACTATTGGCTAATTCTGTAGGACTGCATCCGTGAATCCAAAATGAATCCGTTAGATTAGGTCCAACTAAGCCTTCTCCAGCCGCTCCATGGCAGGTAAAACAAAGGTTTCCCATGCCCATATAGATGTTCTTTCCATTTTCAATTGAGGCGTCATCGGTTTCGATGTTCCAATCAATAGCGGTAGCTGTTGCTGCATTGTCTCCATCTGGGCTAAGTCCATACTGTTCTATAGCCATGGCTACTTGCTGTTCATACTGCTCTTCCTGAGTTAGTCCAACCCCCGTAAATTGATAGTACACTAAATACAAAAAACCCCAAGCGATGGTGAAGTAAAACAACCAAAGCCACCACTTAGGCATATGGTTGTCGAGTTCCATGATTCCATCATACTCATGGTCGAGTAGCAGGTCTTTTTCTTCATCTAAAATTTTCATAGTCTAAATCCTCATTTATTCGGTTAGTTTTTTGAATCGATACTTGTCTCATCGTTGGAACGATGGGTATCTAAGACTCCTGCCTCGGAGTTTAAGGGCAATTGTGCTGCTCGATCCCACTTTTCCTTATCTGTTTTCATTACGTAATAAATCAGCCCAATAAAAAAGCTAAAAAACAGAATAAGTGAGATTACGGGGAAAATATCGATGCCTTCTATGGCTCGTAATACATCTTTGTACATAAGAACCCTCTATGGTTTTTTGGTTACGATATTGGCTTCCATTCGGTTATTCGAAGGTAATCCCTCAAATGGATCACGATCGCCTTTTATGTCGGTTCCCAATCGTTGTAGATAGGCAATCATAGCTATGATTTGTTTATCAGAGCTCACAGGTATTCCATCGACTTCCTCAAATCCGTTTTCTCTTAGAGAAGCCACTATAGATTCGGCTTGGGCACGGGCATCGCGGATGGCGATATCCTCATAACCTTCGGCGTAGGGGACACCAACACTTCTAAGCGCATTAATTCGATTGGGGATGGTTTCGTAATTAATATCCTTGGTGTACATCCATGTATAAGCTGGCATAATGGAGCCAGGAGAGGTGGAATATGGATCGTACATGTGACGCAAATGCCAAGAATCTGGATATTTTCCACCAATACGATGTAAATCGGGTCCTGTTCGTTTAGAACCCCATAGAAATGGATGATCGTATACAAATTCACCGGCTTTAGAATATTCTCCAAAACGCTCCGTTTCGGATCGGAAAGGCCGTATCATTTGAGAGTGGCAGTTATTACATCCCTCAGCAATGTAGATATCTCGACCTTCCACTTCTAGCGGGGTATAGGGCTTTACACTTTCTATGGTTGGAATATTGGAATCGATCAGCGCTGTGGGTAGGTATTCTACCAATCCACCAATGGAAATAGCCACGAAGGTTAGCAAACTGAATTGAATAGGCTTGCTCTCTAAGCGTCGATGCCACTTCTCTTTGGTGCCGGCAGCTGGATCGATAATAGCGGGAGCTTGCGCCTCTTCAACCTCTTGTAACGAACCACTTCTTGCGGTAAGCAAGAGGTTAGTAACACCAAAAAGAGAACCTATGATAAACAGTGAACCACCAATGGCACGAAGGGCATACATGGGGGTGATTTGAAGTACTGTTTCAAGGAAATTTGGATACTGTAGAAAACCTTCAGCTGTAAATTGTTTCCACATTAAGCTTTGGGTAATTCCACCCCAATACATTGGAATGATATACATGATTGCTCCAATGGTGGCAAACCAAAAATGGGTGTTGGCTAATTTGATTGAATACAATTTGGTTTTGTAAATGCGAGGAGTGATATAATAGAGCATGGCAAAACTCAAACCACCATTCCACATCAAAGCGCCATTATGCACATGACCAATGATATAATCGGAATAATGTGCAATCGCACTTACATTGGCAATAGAGAGCATGGGGCCTTCGAAGGTTACCATACCGTATGAGGTAACCCCAACTACCAAGAATTTGAG
>CAKZLH010000102.1 GCA_937125285.1 uncultured Balneolaceae bacterium
TTGCTCGAAGTCCTAAAAAACTTGCCTTCGAGCGAAGGGAGCCTATGAAGTTTTATAACGATCGGGTTGAAGTGAAATCTCGGCTTAGCTCTGAGCTATGTGTCTTTTATGATGAATTGGATCTTCAGTTCTGGCATTTTATGAGGGGATGCTACGCGAATCAGGTAAAGCATATCGGGTTGGAAGAATTAGACGATACCTTGTTCAAAGGGTTGGTCAACATGACCCAACGCTCAAACAAACGAAATGATCTTATCAAACGCGTGAATGAACGACTTGGAGGGGCTTTTTTAACCATTCAGAGGATGGAATCCGATAAACGGAGAAAATTTATAAATTTGGATTGGGATGTTCTGCAATAGAAGCTGGTAAATGCTACCTTTAGTGCTGGCTATTTACTCTAATTCTATTCGTTATGACAGTTGTTTGGTTGCTATTAAAAGCCTCAGGGTTATTATTGCTTTTGGCACTTATTTGGTATCTAAGTGCACCCGTTTTTGGCGGTAAATTAAGTGAAGCTGATCTGAAAGAGCGTTATGCTACTTCTTCACAATTCAACGGGAAAGACTTTGCGAATGCCCAAGAGATTGACATGGGCTTTTCTCTGGAAGCTATTTGGACTTTAATGGGAGAATATTTCCGCAGCCGAGAGATTGCTAAACCCCCGAGTGATCTTCCAACTCATGCGATTACAGATGAGGTACTGGAATCGGTTCAACCCGAAACAGAATTTATTTGGATAGGTCATTCCAGCTTTTTGGTCCGTATGGATTCGCTAAACATCCTCATTGATCCGATGTTTTCTGAGGTTCCGGCCCCCGCTAATTTTTTAGGCGGTAGCCGATTTACCAAGGAGATTCCATTTACTCTTGACCGTTTAGATCGGGTGGATGTGGTGCTGATAAGCCATGATCACTACGATCATTTGGATTATCCATCGATTCAGGCGCTTAGCCAGAAGACCAAGCAATTTTTAGTTCCCCTAGGTATTGGGGCACATTTGGAGCGATGGGGGGTAGCTAAGGAAAAAATACAGGAATTGGATTGGTGGGAAGAGTACCGGTTTCAGGAGATTCAATTTGCATTTACACCTGCGCAGCATTTTTCGGGTCGAGCCTTGAATGATCGCTTTCATACGCTGTGGGGTTCATGGGTGATTGCAGGGCCGAAGGATCGTATCTTTTTTAGTGGTGATAGTGGTTATGCTCCGCATTTTAAGGATATTGGCAATCAGTATGGCCCTTTCGATATCGCTTTTATGGAGGCGGGACAATACAACAAACGCTGGCCAGATGTGCATATGTTTCCAGACCAAAGTTATCAGGCGGGTTTGGATGTTCGAGCCAAGGCGATGATGCCGATACATTGGGGCGCATTTAGCTTGTCTACGCATTCGTGGAAGGAGCCTGCTGTTAAACTTTGGTCTAAGGCCAAAAATTCAGAAATTACCGTGGTTATTCCCGAGATTGGTGAGCGTGTTCAACTCTCCAATTTACCCGAGGTATCTGCTTGGTGGGAGACCTTGGAAACCTTGAAAAACCCCTAATTACCCAATTTTTCACAATAAAAGAGCCTTATGAATATACATTTTGAACGAGAAAATAACGCTGTACACTTAGTAGCTAGCAACGAAGATGGGCATCAGGTTCATCTCGACGGATCTGCAGCTATCGGCGGGGAGAATAAAGGGTTTCGGCCGATGCAAATGCTTCTTGTGGGTTTAGGAGCTTGCACCTCTATGGATGTGATTAGCGTGTTGAACAAGCAGCAACAACCCATCGATCATTATTCCGTCGATGTGCAGGGGGTGAGAACCTCTCCAGGTATTCCATCGGTTTTTGAACATATTCATGTACTCTTCAAGGTGAAAGGGGATGTGTTGGAAGCCAAATTGGCCAGAGCCATTTTCCTATCTATGAGTAAATATTGCTCGGTGACTCGAATGCTTGAAACCAAAGCAAAAATCACCAGCGCCTATGTGCTTAACGGTGGCGATGAAGTGCCCGTGACCACGGTTGGGCCAGACGAACCATCAAACGAATAATAAATCTACCTGTCCACGGTTTCTGGATCGATACGAGTGGGCGTTTCCACGCCACTAATGATGCCTTTGGCCGCCCGAGCAATGGCCTTAATGGTGTTGTTTAAGTGATCAAGATCGATGGTTTCAAGTTCGTCACTTACCTGGTGATAGTCCGGATCCACGTCGATGGGCGTGGTTGAAATGGAATGTGCGGGTACACCTAAGCGCGCTAGAGTCGCGTTATCGGAGCGATAAAACAGATTCTGTGAAGGGTAAGGGTCTGGGTAAAACTCATATACCGAATCGGGCGCACTATCCGAGAGGATTTGCCCAAAACTAGATCGGTCATAACCTGTAATCCATGCTGAATTTGGCCCAGAAACGGCTGGTTTACCAATCATTTCCATATTGAACATGGCTACGATTTCGTCGGGATTGAGTTGCTGAGAAAAATAACGAGATCCATACCCACCCATTTCTTCGGCTGTAAAAGTTACGAAGTAGATGCTTCTCTCTGGTTTAGCTAAGGAACTGTAGTAGTGCGCCAATTGAATGACGGATGAAACTCCTGAGGCATTATCATTGGCACCGTTGGCAATGGAATCGCCTTCAACCACCGATCGAATGCCAATATGATCATGATGGGCCGAAAATAATACGATTTCATCGGTACGTTCACCCGGAATATAACCCGCGACATTAGCTAGACTGAAAGAGGTCTTTTCTGTGGTTAGGTGAATTTCAAAACTCGAGTTAGGGTTAAAATTTTTAGGCGCCAAGACATACACCACACTTGGATTTTGATCGCTCATGGTGCGACTAGGTCGCGAGTAAAATTGTTGGTACCGATTAAAGGTATCGGCATGTTCCGAATCCACAAACACCAAGGTAGAGCTTGCGCTGCGATTTAACTCACCAAACCGGGCTCTAAACGATTCATCCCGAGAAATCATAGCTACCTCATAAGCATTGGCATCCATTGAGGTCCACACTAGGCTATCGGTAAAAACTCTACCGAAAAGTGAATTTTCTGAAAGTGGCTTACCGTTTAAGGTAGCTCGTACAGAGTTAATGCTATATTCGGATATACTAAAACTCTGCCGGAAATCGCTAAGGCCCTCTAAGGGTTTTAAACCAGCTTGTTTGAACTCAGAAGCTATATAATCTTCTGCTAGGGTAATTTCAGGGCTTAAAGCATGTCGGCCTTTTAATTCATCTGAACTTAAAAATCGCAGATGTTCGGTGGTATCTTCAACCGAGATGATATATTCTTGGCCGCATGAAAAATTTAATGCGCTGCTGACTAAAACAGCGATCATTACCCAGGAAGTAAAGCTACCATTCCTAGCTAGATGAAATGCATTCATACTATTTCCGATAAAGTTAGTGTCGATATCAAAATGCGTGGCTGTTACCTGACCTACTTTTAGCCGGCTTTTTTTGCCCTTCGCACAAATTCCGTTAGTGTTCTAAGAGTATAGTAAATTTCACTCGTTTGAAAAACTCAAGGCTTTCAAAAAACCAATAACTTTTTAGAGACTAAAGGTGTTTAAAAACCATAGGAATAGTACAAAAGCTATCGCAACTCAAAGGTAAAAGTTTGAAATAGCTTTTAATTAAGCGGCCACCATAGGGCTTTCACCATCCCAGCTAAAACTAGGGTCCCCGAATTTTTTCAGCGTTCTATAATGAGAAGCGACGGCTTCGCCAAAGGTTTCGTGGCAATTGTAGGGAATGCCAAATTCTTTTGCGGTTTGCTCGACGATCGGACTAATAGCGGGGTAATGAATGCTGCACACTTTTGGGAATAGGTGATGTTCAATCTGAAAATTTAGCCCCCCTACATACCAGCAAAGTGCTTTATTCGAACGAGCAAAATTGTTGGTGGTAAGCATTTCATGAATAACCCAATGATTTTCAATCATATTGTCTTCGTTGGGTATGGGGTGGGTAGTGGATTCCACCACATGAGCTAGTTGAAACACTATCCCCAAAATAAGGCCCGCCACTAAGTGTAAGGTGCTAAAGCCGATGAGTAACTGCCACCAAGTAATCTCCAAAAACAACAAAGGCAGCGCGATAATGTAGGTGTAGTAAATGGCTTTGGTTACAAACAGCTTCACCCACTCGGATACCGGATGCTTTTTGTCTTCGTATGGTCCTAGCGGATTCTTGATGAAATACCAATAATCCTTCACAAAAACCCAAAAGAAGGTCGCAAAACTATAGGCAGGAAAGGCCAACACATGCTGAAGTCGGTGAATGGGTTTGTGCTCGGTATGAGGAGAGAGTCGAATGAATTCAGCTACTTCCAAATCCTCGTCATGACCATGAATATTGGTGTAGGTGTGGTGTATAATATTATGAGTAATCTTCCAGATATAACCGTTGGCCCCTACCAAGTCAAAGAAAATACCCACAAAATTATTGACTCGGGTTGAAGACGAATAGGCCCCATGCAAAGCATCATGCGTAATGGAAAAACCGATACCCGCCATTCCAATTCCCATGACAGCGGTTAATGCCCACATCCAATTAAGACTGAGCCCACCTAACATAATGGCAGCATATGCTCCCCAATATACCGCCAAGATGATAATGGTTTTAAAAACCATCGCAGCATTGGCATGCTTTGAGAGGTTGCGTTCTTCAAAATACGCGTTGACTCGCTTTTTCACCTCTTGACTGAATTCGCGATTAACTTTGTTATTGAAGGTGACCATTGAGGGCATAGGTACAAAAATTTAATTGATAGTTGACCTTGTCTTGTCGTTGTTAACAAGCCATCATTTCTAACTAACCATATAATCACATAAAAATAATAAAAATTCCCTTTTAAATACCTATTTGATAGCCTTTTTGCTCTAAACGCTGGGCTAGGTGATCCCCAAAAGCGGTGTATGGGGTATGAAATCCAGGCTCCGCTAATTGCTTAAGCTGTTCTAACTCAAGAAGTAATACCGAGCTGTGAACCAAAAAGAATACGGTGGCTTTATTGGAGGGGTCACCTGCAAAAAAACAGGAAATTTCTTCTTTTTGCCCGCAAGTATTCTCTGCGAAGACCCGCATCCGAAAATACCCCGATTCAATGGATTCCTCGGATGGACCTTGTCCTGGCTTTGGCACAAACCATGAAAGGAGTTTACGGAACCATGTAAAGGGACCGAGTATAGCTAAACTGAGTAATAATTTGGTGGTGAGTAGGAATGACCAGGGAGCGTACCATTTACCTAAACTGCTTTGTTCGGAGTATCCAAAGCTCGAGAAGTTATACGCCTTGAATTCATGCATTTGCTGCACGGATCGATACACCACCCGGGCGTTGACTCCACTCATAATAAAGGGCGTACTCCAACGGGCGATTCGTCGTACAAAGCCAAAGTATTGCGCGCCCTTTGGTGCTTTTAGTTTAGGCCCATTAGCTCGCTGGCTTTCAGGGATCAGGGCATCGGGTTGAACCTTTTGCTTGTCGCCACTGGTGGCCAGTTTGTTCAGCATGGTGGCTATGGTTCCCCCATTTAATCCTCCACGTGTTTGATAATAGGACTGAATCGAAAGTTCATCACCCTTATCACCGTTTTTACCACCACCACTCTCATCGCTCTCGTTGCCCTGAGAAAATCTTTTTGCAAGCGTATGCACCGCAACTTCAGCCGGAACACTGTCGAAGCCGCAAAAAGAAACCAATCGAGCCCCACTGGATTGAGCTTCTTTGCCATATTTTTGAGCCATTTCGGCAATAAAATCCACTTCTCCTGTGATATCGGTATAGTGCGTTCCGGAAGCGGCGCATGCGGCAAGGACCGCTTCCCCATACAGCGAGTAGGGACCTGCGGTTGAGACCACCATTCTGCTGGTTGGTATGATCTGCTGTACTCTTGCAACATCGGTGGTATCGAGCTGAAAACAATTTTTTTCATCCACGCCGACTTCCTTTGCTAGGGCTAGTAAACGTTCTTGATTTCTTGCTGCTAAGGCCACCCGCGCAGGGTCGGGGCATTCTTCTAAGAGGACGCGAGTGGTTCTTCGGCCCGTGAAACCCGTGGCTCCTATAACCAGAAAATCATAGGGTCTTTTGTCCTGTTCGGTTTGCGTAGTTTCGCCCTGCAGTTGTTGGGTTCCACGCGATTCGGCATCTTCTGTACTCATGAGCGAGCACCCCAGGATTCGTCATTACTCGGGTTGAATAATTCGTCCATCACTCCAAGGGTTTCCCGAGAGTCCTCTAAAGTAATGGGCAGTTCTTGGTTGTGTTCGATGGCGTTTTGCATGGCTTCTACCATAAGCGCATAGGCATTATGCCCTTCAAAGGTGTATTCCTCAACTCCATCATCACTGATGATGCGCACTTTTCTAGGATCTTCATC
>CAKZLH010000103.1 GCA_937125285.1 uncultured Balneolaceae bacterium
ACCGTGATCTACGTGTCCGATCGTTCCCACATTAACGTGGGGTTTGGTTCGCTGAAAGGTCTCTTTTGCCATTTTATATCAGTATTAATTGAACGATTTATAAATCTATTTTCATGAGCCGATAGTCGGAATTGAACCGACGACCCCTTCCTTACCATGGAAGTGCTCTACCCCTGAGCTATATCGGCCGATGGAGCGGGCGACCGGGTTCGAACCGGCAACATTCAGCTTGGAAGGCTGACACTCTACCAATTGAGTTACGCCCGCTAGGGTGTGTGGGGAGAGCAGGATTCGAACCTGCGAAGTCGTAAGACAACAGATTTACAGTCTGCCCCAGTTGGCCGCTTTGGTATCTCCCCATACATAGTTTTTTTAGCCAACTACTTCTAAGTAGAAGCGCTAAAGTACTACATATCAATATCTTCAATGAACGAGCCAGTGACCGGATTCGAACCGATGACCGACGGTTTACAAAACCGTTGCTCTACCAACTGAGCTACACTGGCTTTTTTCGAAAGACGTGAAAAATACCGCAAAGCGTTGGCATTGTCAATACTAAAAGACTAAATATTTTACTTTTTTCGAAGCTTATACCATAAATATCCGAATACCAAAAAAAGCAGTAAGACCACAAGTATCGCCAAACTATACTGCTCCAAATAACGACCAATGATTCTCCAATTATCGCCTAAGAACCAACCCCCATACAATAAGAGACTATTCCATAACATAGAACTTATGGATGCACTAAGTATGGTAGGCACAACCGACATATGGGACGCACCTGCGGTGAGTGCAATTACGGAACGTGTACCCGCTAAAAATCGATTCGAAACCACAATCCATTGCCCATACTTGCGCATCCACCCTAATCCTTTCTGGATATACTCGGGTTTGGCATATCTCATCACCAGTCGGGCAAGTTCATCTCTTAGACCACGAACACTCAAAAAACTGCGGACATTTTTGGATGTAGGCGACCATCTCTCAGGTTCATTATTAATCCCTGCAGCTGATAGGTGCGTTGCTTTTTCTAGAAAAGGATGCCCCAGAAAAGACCCAATACGATACATACTCATAAACCCAAGAATTGATGCAACGACCGTGAGCAGCCAAAGGATGGGTATATTCAACAAATTCAAGGAAGCTAGATACCCTCCAAAAGCCACTAGAACATCTCCCGGCACGGGCGGCAAAATGTTTTCGGCGTAGGCGATAAGGGTGATGATTAGGTAAATCTGCCACAGAGGTACCCTAGAAACATAATCAACAACAAAAGTGACTACTTGATCCATATTTACAACTAAAAAAAGCTGAGCGACTGTTGGTTGGTAACCCAACTATTGGCACTCATGCAATAACCACTATTGATTTTTTTCTTGTTGAACAAGTACGGTTGCCATACTAGCCGCACCCTCTCCTCTTCCAACAAATCCCATCTGCTCTGAGGTGGTCGCTTTTATAGACACCCTTGTAATGTCTACATCTAGTATTTCAGAAATGCGATGCCGAATGCTTGGGATATGCTCAAGTAATTTAGGTCTTTCCATAATAACTGTAGCATCTAGATTGACCAAAAAATACCGCTTAGAACGTATCAATTCATACGCTTTCTGTAATAAGAGCCCACTATCAGCTCCTTTGTATTGTGGATCTGTATCAGGGAAATGAGTTCCAATATCTCCTAGAGCTAAGGAGCCTAGCAGAGCGTCTGTGATTGCGTGCAGCAATACATCCGCATCGGAGTGCCCCATCAAACCCTGATGGTGAGGTATGGTTACGCCACCCAAAATTAAGGGGCGGTGGTCGGCCCATTGATGAACGTCGTATCCAAAGCCAACTCTTATTTCCATAACTATTGCGGAACGTCGAAAGTACCTTCTTCCAAAATCATTTCAGCTACCCTAAGATCAATTGGGAAAGTAATTTTTAAATTTCTTCGATCACCTGCAATGACCCGAACCTTTCCTCCAATTCGTTCGACCAATGAGGCATCGTCTGTACCAAAGTAATCCTCAGCAATCGCTTTTTTGTAGGCTTTTTCTAAAAGTGGCCGCTGGAAAATTTGAGGAGTTTGTGCCTGCCAAATAGTGCTTCTTTTTGGGGTCTCTTGGATGAATCCTTTAGTATCTACTCTTTTAATAGTGTCTTTTGCAGGTACAGCAACAATAGCTCCCCCATGATCACGAGCTTCGGTACAACACAATTCTACCAATGAAGTTGTTATGAAAGGCCGAACCGCATCGTGCACGGCGACCATATTCACATCTTCATTTAAGGATTGAAGCGCATGGTGAATGGAAAACTGTCGTTCCGAACCTCCCTCG
Source organism: uncultured Balneolaceae bacterium (assembly GCA_937125285.1). Classification (GTDB taxonomy): domain Bacteria; phylum Bacteroidota; class Rhodothermia; order Balneolales; family Balneolaceae; genus UBA1275. The sequence continues at coordinate 2,328 of CAKZLH010000103.1, forward strand.
ACAACATCTACATCAAGATGGTCACTTTTGTATCTGGCCGCTATTCCTTGCGCCTGTGACTTCCAGTTATTGGAGGTAGCTATAACTATCTGAACGAGACCTTCAACCCGTAAAAAATTGCGAATGGTATGCTCGAGAATAGTTGCCCCTTTTAACCTTAAGAAAGGTTTTGGGGTTTCGCTACGCATGCGGCTACCCGTTCCGGCAGCCGGTAATATGACCGCTAATTTTATCATTAGAGTATGATCATAGCGTCACCGAAAGAAAAATGACGATAGTCTTTTTCTTTGGCCTCATCATATGCTTTCATCAACAAATCGTAGCCAGCGAAAGCCGCACCCAGCATGAGTAGGGTAGATTCTGGTCGGTGAAAATTGGTGATAAGAGATTCTGTAATCTTAAACTGATAAGGAGGATAAATGAATTTATCGGTCCAACCAGTGCCTTGCTTACTCATACCACTGGCCATAACACTGGTTTCAATCGCCCGCACCACCGATGTACCAATTGCGACCACCTTGTTCTTTTTCTTTTTCAACGCTTCGTTGATAAGATCCGAGGTTTCCTGCGAAATGAAATAATTCTCCGAATCCATACGGTGCTTGGTAAGATCTTCTACCTCAACATTCCGGAAGGTTCCCCAACCAATATGCAAGGTAATAGGTAAGAACTTCACCCCTTTGGCCTTAATCTTCTCGATGAGTTCTTCGGTAAAATGCATCCCTGCTGTTGGCGCGGCTACTGCTCCTCGTTCGGTCGCAAATACGGTTTGATAACGCTCTTTATCTTCATCTACGGCCTCACGCTCGATGTACGGTGGCAAAGGCATTTTACCTAAGCTGTCTAAACGCTCGTATAATTCGTGATTAGGGCCGTCGAACAAGAAGCGTATGGTCCGACCTCTTGAGGTGGTATTATCAACCACTTCAGCCATCAATTCATCATCTTCATCACCAAAGTAGAGTTTGTTCCCAATCCGGATTTTTCTGGCTGGTTCAACCAGAACATCCCAAAGCATATTCTCTGGTTGTAATTCGCGCAACAAGAAAACCTCAATATCTGCTTCGGTTTTTTCTTTTTTTCCATTCAATCGAGCCGGAAATACCTTGGTGTTATTATAAACGATAACATCTCCTTCATTCAAATATTCATGAATATCTGAAAAACTCCGATGCTCAATGGTCTGCTCGGCTCTGTTTAAAACCATTAACTTGGCGCTGTCACGCTGCTTGAGTGGTGCATCTGGTATGTTTAATCCTTCTAATTCGTATCTAAAATCGGTAAGTTTCATTACTTCTTGAGCCTTATATTAATGTGCTGCATTTTCCTAACAGGATGTTGAAAGCGGAAAATTGACTGGTATAAATTTCGTATTTAAAAAGAGAGAAAATATACCATAAAAGAGGCGCAGAAGCAATTTCAATTAGAGAGAGATTGGGTTTATTATTTAGTTAGTAATCATTATAATATGATGTAGATTTTATCGTTTTGAACATACCTCTGCAAAACGGCTCAGGTTCTCTCAAAACACGCAAATACCTATGAAGAATATCATAAACTACTTTTTAGCACTCGTTATCCTACTGGGAATTGGAAGTTTCTCTTCCGAGGCCCAAGCACAATTGCGTAAAAATCTACCCAGTCCCTATGACTACACAGGACCTATCATTAATCGTACCACGCCTACGGTTCAACACAGTTTGAATCAGTTTTTCCAAAAGATTAATGTGCAGATGTCTCATTCTTATGAAATGAGTTTTTCAGCCTTTGGTGGGGGAGTTCAAAACATCAATGCCTACACCAACACCCTACAGTTTGCTTTTAGCCCGAGACTTCAAGGACGTGTAGATGTTTCATTCCTACACTCACCATTTGGCGGAAACATTGGTGGAGGTACACCCAATGCCATTGGATATCAACAAGGGTTTAAACCTCAGGTGATGATTCGAAATGCCGAGCTCAACTATCAGATTTCTGACAACGCATTTTTACGAGTTCAATACCAGCAGCTACCCAATTCATTTGGATACTCGCCTTTTTCTCGATATAACCCGTATCATTCATACGGAATGTGGTACTAGAACATTTGCATGAGCCCAACGCCACAAGATTCTTCATCCAATAATCTCTTTCTTCACGCAGCAATCGGCTTTTTAAGTCTATTGCTCCTATTACTGTTGTTGGCCGTGGTAACCCGAGTCATTTTTCCTCGCATACAAAATGAACGCGCCGAAAAAAATGCTCAACTCATCAGCGATATCATTCAGCTAGAAGTCTTAAATGGGTGTGGCGTGCCAGGTATTGCCAATGCCTACACCAGCGTATTACGAAAGAATGGATTTGATGTGGTCGAAACCGGAAATTTTGATCACTTTGATGTTCCCAATACCATGGTCATCTCTCGAAGTGGAGTAATGACCAACGCACGTAGAGTTGCCGATGCCCTAGGAGTCGATCAAGTGCATGTAATACGAGAGGAGTCTCCTGATTTTTTCCTAGATGTAACCGTAGTTATAGGGCAAGATTACGAAACCCTGAATACCGACTAAATGACAAAAATAGACAAGCCTGCAAACGATCAATTCATAGAAGCAAAACCAGATTCTAACACCCTTGTTGCGCATATCATCGAAGGTATGGAGAGCAAAAAAGCCAAAGATATTGCAGTACTCGATATATCGGCTCAAACGACCCTCGCCGATTTTTTTGTGATCTGTACAGGTAATTCAGACACGCAAATCAAAGCGATTGCCGATGCTGTTGAACAGGAAGTACAGGAGAAGACAGGGGATAAGGCATGGAAAAAAGAAGGTCTGCAGGCGAGATCTTGGATTATACTAGACTTTATCCATACCGTGGTTCACATTATGACCGAGGAAAAACGCAATTTTTACAATCTAGAGTTGATGTGGAACGACGCTAAGGCCACTTACATTGAATCCAAAGAGTCCTCGGATGGGGTATAACATACTGGTCACAGAACCAATCCCTGAATCGAACATAAAAACCTTAGAAAAAATTGGCGAGCTAACGATTGGCCTGCAAGGTCAATTTCTCTCCGAAGAAACCCTCATTCAGGTTATACCCAAATACGATGCCTTACTGTGTATGCTTTCAACCCCAGTAAGCCGAAAGGTTTTGGAGGCCGGTAGCAAGCTTAAAATAGTGGCTAATTTTGCGGTGGGATACAATAATATTGACCTTTCAGCAGCTCGAGAGTTGGGAATTCATGTCGCCAATACGCCGGATGTGCTCACCGAATCATGCGGTGATTTTACCATGGGGTTGCTATTGGCCACCACAAGAAGGTTCAACAAAGCAGAAACCTATCTTAGAGAGGGGCATTTTAAACAGTGGGAACCACTCGGTTTTTTGGGGATGGAATTATCAGGGAAAACACTAGGGATTGTAGGCATGGGTCGAATAGGCCAAGCCTTCGCACGCCGAGCAAAGGCATTTGGCATGCATATTCTCTATCACAATCGGAGCCCCATTGATCCGTCGCTTATCCCAGATCTTGATGCCCGCTATGTTTCAAGTCTAGAAGATCTTGCCAGTCGTTCCGATGTGTTAAGCCTTCACTGCCCACTACATCCCAGCACGCATCATTTAATTGACGAAAAGATTCTTGGACTTATGCCCAATCATGCGATACTCTTGAATATCTCAAGAGGGCCAGTGGTAGACGAAGCCGCCCTAGCCGAAGCGCTTCATAACAACACCATTGGGGGCGCGGGTATCGACGTATATGAGCATGAACCCCGCGTACATCCTCGTTTACTGACCGCACCCAACACTACCTTGCTACCACATATTGCAAGTGCCACCCACGAGACCCGGGAAGCCATTGGTGCGCTCGCAGCCGAGGCCATTGTAGGTATTCTTCAACAAAAACCTACTTCTCAAATTTCCAATCTTCTCACCAAGGACATCGGATTCGAATCATCATCTAAGCTATCAGGTGAGTAAGACTATGAAAACTTCTATACCCGCTATTCAAAAAGAAGTGGGAGCATTGGCAAAAGTAGGAGGCCCTATCGTAGGAACCCAGCTCCTGGGCATGGGGCTTAATGTTACCGACACCATTATGGCCGGTCAATTGAGCGCCCAAGATCTCGCGGGTGTGGCGGTTGGCAATGCACTCTATTTACCGGTGCTCATGTTCGGAATAGGAACTTTGGTGGCCATAAATCCCGTAGTGTCTCATCACTTAGGAGCCAAACGATTCGATGAAATCGGGAAAAGTGCTCGGCAGATGTTATGGCTTATTATGTTTATTGCTATTCCGTCTTTTTTCTTGGTTCGATGGTTACCCGAACTCATGCACTGGGTCGGGGTTGACCCCAACATTATACCTCAAGCAACCGACTATATGAAAGCCGCTTCTTGGGGTATCCCTGCCTACTTTTTATTTTCTGGTTTTCGGTATTTCAGCGAGGGATTAGCCTATACGCGGCCCGCCATGTTAATCGCTATGGGAATGCTAGTACTCAATATTCCTGCCGATTATATATTCATGTACGGAGCCTTTGGACTACCTGGCCTTGGAGCCGAAGGTACGGGCTATGCCACATCCATTGTGCAAACTACAGGGGGCTTAAGTATGCTCCTGTTCATAGCGCGTTTTAAGACCTTTAAACGATTCCAAATTTTTGCAAAAATCAAAGGGCCTGATTGGTCACGAATTGGAGAGTTGCTCAAAATAGGAGTACCCAATGCACTTAGCACCACTATGGAAGTGCTATTATTTGCGGCCGTTAGTGTGCTTATGGGTACCTTAAGTGTGCAAGCTTCGGCCGCTCATCAAGTGGCTATCAATATT
>CAKZLH010000104.1 GCA_937125285.1 uncultured Balneolaceae bacterium
GAAACCATGCATTTTGCAGAACGGTACCGAGATCGCATTGAATTTAACCCGAACCGATTAGAAGAACTCCGACGGAGGCAGTCCGAATTAAATCGGCTTCAAAAAAAATATGGAAAGAGCATTCCAGAATTAATCGAATACGAAAGAGGAATTGCAGAAGAATTGTCGGTGGCCGAAAACTTTGATTTGGAATTAGATCGATTAGATGAGGCTATCTTAGCTCAGGAGCACCATTTGCGTGAAGCCGCTATCAGGCTACATGAATCACGGCAGCGTACGGGGGAACACTTGGCGCGATCGATAGAATCCGAACTAAGTCAGTTAGGTATCCCTCACGCTCGGCTCGATGTTCAGCTAAACTGGCTTCGCAGTCCTCATGGTTGGTTCAGGCTTCCCCTTCAACCCGAAGAAGCCATATCCTCCCCTGAGTCCGTGGAGTGTACGGAAGAAGGAGCAGATGAGGTGGTCTTTTATTTAAGCACCAACAAAGGTGAAGCACCAAAAGCATTAGCCAAAATTGCATCGGGCGGTGAAATTAGTCGGGTCATGTTGGCTTTAAAAAGCGTATTGGCGAGAGAGCAGCATCTTCCTGTAATGATTTTCGATGAAATAGACACCGGTATCTCGGGTGAAATTTCGGAGAAAGTAGGCCAAAGTATGCGAAAATTATCTCATAAGTGTCAGATCATAGCCATTACCCACCAACCGCAAATTGCTAGTCAGGCCCATGTGCATTTCAAGGTGCATAAGACCGAACGAGATAACCGTACCATTAGCACCATCTCTAGACTCAATGAACACCAACATGTGCAGGAAGTGGCCGGGCTCATGAGCGGGGCACATATTACCGATGCGACGCTGCAATCGGCCCGAGAGCTCATCTTGAACAATCAACACAACGACTAGCTGCGTACTTTACATCCCAATACGTTGAGCAATAAGGGTCGCTGGGTGAAGCGCATGCATCCCAACCCCATCGTGAATTTGATGACGGCATGAAAAACCTGGTGCACAAACCAAGGTCTCGGCTTCAAGATTTCCCAGTTTAGGAAATAACCGCTGCCACCCAATCTGCATGGAAAGCTCATAGGTATCCTCGTCGTAACCGAAACTTCCTGCCATTCCACAGCAGCCCGTATCCATAGCCTCCACCTCATAGCCTGCCAGCTCCAATGCCTTTATAGTGGCCCGATTGCCAATTAATGCCTTAGTATGACAATGCCCATGCAAGGCCACTTTTGGGGGCGCTGAAACGGGATTCAACCGGTCTGTTGGAAAACGATTTTTATGAAGGGCCACAAATTC